>NZ_JBITGZ010000010.1:0-161137 GCF_044457565.1 Kitasatospora sp. NPDC050543
AGCGAACACCCCGAACACCTCTACCTCGCCGACTTCGGCCTCACCAAGAAGTCCCTCTCCCTCAGCGGACTCACCACCGTCGGCCAGATCGTCGGGACGCTCGCGTACGCCGCTCCCGAACAGATCTCGGGCTGGGCGGTCGACGGCCGCTGCGACCTGTACAGCCTGGCCTGCGTGGTCTTCGAGATGCTCGCCGGCGTCCCGCCGTTCCGCCAGGACGGCGACCTCGCCCTGCTCTGGGCGCACCTCAACGAACCCGCGCCCCCGCTGGCCGCCCACCGGCCCGACCTGCCGCCGGCCATGGACACCGTACTGGCCACCGCCCTCGCCAAGGCACCCGACGACCGCTACGACACCTGCCTCGAATTCGTCGCCGCCCTGCGCACCGCCGCGGCCGAGGAACCGCCCCACGCGCAGCAGTGCTGGCAGTCGACCGGCCCGCCCACCGAACTGGTGCCCGCGCTCGCCCAGGGCCCGTACCGGGATGCGTCGGAGCCCCGGCCGCGAGCCGCGGCGGCCGCCGGGGTGCCCGAACCGCCCGCCTGGGCGATGCCCGTCTTCGACCCCGGCTCGCTGCCGTCACCACCGCCGCCGGCCACCGGGCCGCCCCGGTTCAGCGCGTCCGGCTGAGCCGCCCAGCCGACCCGGCGTCAAAGGCCCTGCTGTCAAGGGCCCCGCTGTCAAAGGCCCGGGTGTCAGCCCTCGGTGGTGTGCGGCGGCGCGGCGGCCGCACCCGGCCGGCCGGGGCTCTCCGGAAGCCTGGCGGCGATGGCCGACAGCAGCAGCTCCAGCGCGAGCGGGTAGGCACTGCGCTTCATGTCGGTGACCAGCAGGTCGGCGGTGGCGGCGATGTTGGGGTGGGTGGCGGCCGGCAGGCGGGCGTAGCGGGCCTGCCAGACGCCGAGGTCGGCGGCCTTGGCGGGGGCGGGCAGCGCGTCGGCGGCGGCGTCCTGGGCGGCGAAGGCCAGTCCGTGGTCCACGAAGACGTGGTAGAGCTGCACGGCCTCCTCGTCCGGGAAGCCGGCGCCGCGCAGGATGCCGAGGATCGTCTCGACGGCCCGCGTCTCGTGGTGGCGTCCGGTGGTGCGGTGGGCGGCGAGCGGGGCCGCCTGGGGGTGCGCCCGGTAGGCGGCGTGGATGCGCAGGCCGATGTCCCGCAGGTCGGCCAGCCAGTCGCCGGTGCTCTGCCAGCCGTGCTGGGCCTGGCCGATGAGTTCGTCGGTGATGGCGAGCAGCAGGTCGTCGGTGTTGTGGAAGTAGCGGTAGAGGGCGCTCGGGTCGGCGCCGAGGGCGGCGCCGAGGCGGCGGACCGTCAGGGCCTCGGCGCCGTGCTGGCCGAGCAGCCGCAGTGCCGTCTCCACGATGACCTGCTCGGACAGGACCGTCCCCTGCTTGGTCGGGCGCCGGCGTCTGCGTCCGCTCTCGCCGCCGACCACTCGCTCGTTCATCCGGTTGCCCCTTGCCGTAGCGTGGCGCCACCTTACGTCAACGCCATTGACGTGTGAAGGGCGGCGGAGTTTCATTTCCAGCCACCGGGGCCGACGCAGGCCCCCCGGTCAAGGCGGTGGCCAGTTGACTGCAACAGCGAAGGACGGGGCGAGCAGACCCCGGGGACGCGACCAGGGAGGCGCCGGAACCGCGCCCGCGAGCATGCGCAAGTCCATCGGCCTGCTCGACGGAGTGGTGATCGCGGCGTCCAGTACGGCCGCGACCACCAGCATCGGGATCGGGCTCGGGCTGACCGCGGGCATCGTCGGGCTGCACCTGCCGGCCATCATGCTGCTCGCCTTCCTGCCCGTGCTCGGCATCGCGGGCGGGTACGGCCGGCTCAACCGGGTCGAGCCCAACGCGGGCAACAGCTACACCTGGGTGGGGCGCACCCTCAGCCCCTGGCTGGGCTTCCTCACCGGCTGGGTCAGTATCGTCTCCACCGTGGTGTTCATGGCGTACACGACCGCGGTCACCGGCTCGGCGGTGCTCCAACTCGTCGGCCAGGCGGGGCTGCACAGCGTCCTCGGCCACCCGCTCGACCCGGAGTCGACCCTGCAGACCACGCTGCTCGGCCTGGTGGTGCTCGCCGCCGCCACCGTGGTCGCGACGCGCGGGCTCGGCCTGGCGGCCCGGCTGCAGCGGTACCTGCTGGTCTTCGAGTACGCCGTGCTGCTCGGCTTCTGCGGCTACGGCCTGTTCGCCGGTGACCAGCCCTTCTCGCTCGACTGGTACAACCCGTTCACCATTCCCTCGCTGGACTCGCTCGCCCAGGGCATGGTGCTCGGGGTCTTCTCCTACTGGGGCTTCGAGTCGGTGTTCAGCGTCGGCGAGGAGGTCCGCGATCCGCGGGACGCCTCGCGCGGCGGGCTGATCGCCCTGGCCCTGATGATGCTGCTCTTCCTGCTCGCCGCCACCGCCTTCCAGCGCGTCCTGCCGCTCGACGAGCTGGCCGACAACGGCGCCCAGGGGCTGACCTACTTCGGGCAGAAGCTCGCCCACCAGCCGCTGGCCGCGCTCCCGTTGATCGCCCTCACGTTCTCCGCGGTGGCCTCCCTCCAGGCGGCCGTCATCCCCACCGCGCGCGGCACCTACGCCATGGGCCGGGACGCCACCCTCGGCCCGGTCTGGACCCGGCTGCACCCGCGCCACCGGACCCCGGTCGCCGGCACCGTGCTGATCACCGCGATCGCCTCGGCCGTGGCCGTGCTCGCCCTGGTCATCCCCACCGTCACGGACCTCATCGGCGCCGCGGTCAACGCGATCGGCATCGTCGTCGCCCTCTACTACGCGCTCACCGCCTTCGCCGCCGCCGTGCGCTTCCGCCACCTGCTGCGCACCGCGCCGTTGGAGGCCCTGCGCGCGGTGGTCGCTCCCGCGCTCGGTGCCGTCGTCCTGCTCGCCGTCGGCGGCTACCTGGTGCGCAGCTTCTACCTGGCCTCCGACCACTTCGAACTGGATGCCGGCAACGGCTGGTTCCAGCTGCTCGTCCCGGCCCTGATGATCGGCTCAGGACTGTTCGCCGGGGCCTGGGCCCGCTGGGTGCGCCGGTCGCCGTACTTCGCGGACGGGCGCGGCACCGACGCCGGCCGACTGCTGCCGGCCCCCACCTCCCCCTCGTAACGGGGCAGCACCTCGTGACCGAGAGCACCACCTCATGATTGGGAGCACCACCATGACCCACGCCGATCTGGTCTTCACCGGCGGCACCGTCTTCACCGCCGATCCGGCCCGGCCACGGGCGGACGCCCTCGCGGTCACCGGTGAGCGGATCAGCGCCCTCGGCCGCGACGCGACGCACGAGCTGATCGGCCCCGGCACCCAGGTCGTCGACCTCGACGGCGGGCTGCTGCTGCCCGGGTTCCAGGACGCGCACGTCCACGCCGTGTACGGCGGCGTCGAGCTGGGCGAATGCGACCTCACCGGCACCACCGGCGTCGACGAATACCTGCTGCGGGTGCGGGAGTTCGCCGAGGCGTACCCCGAGCGGGCCTGGATCACGGGCAGCGGCTGGTCGATGGAGAGCTTCCGGGGCGGCCTGCCGACCCGGCAGCTGCTCGACTCCGTCGCCCCCGACCGCCCGGTCTACCTGCTCAACCGGGACCACCACGGTGCCTGGGTGAACACCCGCGCCCTGGAACTCGCCGGGCTCACCCGGGACACCCCCGACCCCGCCGACGGCCGGATCGAACGCGAGCCGGACGGCACGCCGTCCGGGGCCCTCCAGGAGGGCGCCACCGGCCTGGTCGCCCGCATCGTCCCGCCGACCACGCCCGCGCAGCGCCTCGCCGGGCTGCTGCGCGCCCAGCGGCTGCTGCACTCGCTCGGCGTCACCGGCTGGCAGGACGCCCTGCTCGGGGTCTTCAACGGCCAGCCCGACCCCTGCGACGCCTACCTGGCGGCCGCCCGCGAGGGCACCCTCACCGCCAGGGTCAACGGCGCGCTCTGGTGGGACCGCGACCGGGGCGCCGAGCAGATTCCCGAACTCATCGAGCGCCGCGGCCGGTTGCGCCACGGCCGGTTCCGGGCCGACTCGGTCAAGATCATGCAGGACGGCATCGCGGAGAACTTCACCGCCGCGATGACCAGCCCCTACCTGGACGCCTGCGGCTGCGCCACCGCCAACTCCGGCCTGAGCTTCGTCGATCCGCCGGCGCTGCGCGAACACGTCACCGCGCTGGACGCGCTGGACTTCCAGGTGCACTTCCACGCGCTCGGCGACCGCGCCGTACGGGAGGCCCTGGACGCCGTCGAGGCCGCCCTGAAGGCCAACGGCCCGCGCGGCAACCGGCACCACCTGGCGCACCTCCAAGTGGTCCACCCCGAGGACCTGCCGCGCTTCGCCCCGCTCGGCGCGATCGCCAACATCCAACCGCTCTGGGCCGCCCACGAGCCGCAGATGGACGAGCTGACCATCCCGTTCCTCGGCCCCGAGCGCGCCGGCTGGCAGTACCCGTTCGCCGGTCTGCTGCGCGCGGGCGCCGCCCTCGGCGCGGGCAGCGACTGGCCGGTCAGCAGCCCCGACCCGCTCGCGGGCATCCACGTCGCCGTCAACCGGATGGAGCCCGGCGCCACCGACGGCCGGGTCTTCCTCCCCGAACAGCGCCTGGACCTGGAGACCGCCCTCACCGCCTACACGGCGGGCTCCGCCCGCATCAACGGCATGGACGACACCGGGCGGCTGAGGGCCGGTCACCTCGCGGACCTGGTGGTGCTCGACCGCGACATCCTCGCCCGGCCCCCGCTGGAGATCGCCGAGGCCCGCGTCACCCGCACCTACGTGGGCGGCGCGCTGGTGTACGCCGCGCCGTGACGCCAGGGGACCCTGCCGTCAGAGGTCCACGAAACGGCAGAGGTCCCCGGGTCCGCGCCGCCCGACGGCGACGGTGACCCGGGGACCTCCCCGCACCGTGGTGCTGATCCCGCGTGGGCCCGGACGACCAGCCCGGGCCCACGCGGGTCACGCGCTCACGCGCACACGCGGTTCCCGTCAGCCGAGGGTGGCGAGAGCCTCGTTGAGGATCGCCGACGGCCGCATGACGGCCGCGGCCTTGGCGACGACCGGCTGGTAGTAGCCGCCGATGTCGACCGGCGAGCCCTGCACCGCGATCAGCTCGTCGACGATGGCCTGCTCCTGCTCGGTCAGCGTCTTGGCGAGAGCCGCGAAGGCCTCGGCCAGCTGGGCGTCCTCGGTCTGCGCCGCCAGCTCCTGGGCCCAGTAGAGGGCCAGGTAGAAGTGGCTGCCGCGGTTGTCGATACCGCCCAGGCGACGGCTCGGCGACTTGTCCCGGTCCAGGAAGGTGCCGGTCGCCCGGTCCAGGGTGTCGGCGAGGATCTGGGCCCGCGCGTTGCCCGTGGTCTGCGCCAGGTGCTCGAAGCTGGCCGCCAGCGCGAAGAACTCGCCCAGGCTGTCCCAGCGCAGGTAGTTCTCCTTGAGCAGCTGCTGGACGTGCTTCGGCGCGGAGCCGCCGGCACCCGTCTCGAACAGGCCGCCGCCGTTGATCAGCGGGACGACGGAGAGCATCTTGGCGCTCGTACCGAGCTCCAGGATCGGGAACAGGTCGGTCAGGTAGTCACGCAGCACGTTGCCGGTCACCGAGATGGTGTCCGCGCCACGGCGGATGCGCTCCAGCGAGAACGCGGTCGCCTGCTCCGGCGACATGATCTCGATCTGCAGCCCGTCGGTGTCGTGCTCGGGCAGGTACGCCTTGACCTTGGCGATCAGGTTGGCGTCGTGCGCGCGGCCCTCGTCCAGCCAGAACACGGCCGGGCTGCCGGTGGCGCGGGCGCGGTTGACGGCCAGCTTCACCCAGTCGCGGACCGGCACGTCCTTGGTCTGGCACATGCGGAACACGTCGCCGGCGGAGACCGGCTGCTCCAGCACGAGGTTGCCGGCGCCGTCCAGGACCCGGACGGTGCCCTCGGCGGGGATCTCGAAGGTCTTGTCGTGGCTGCCGTACTCCTCGGCCGCCTGCGCCATCAGGCCGACGTTCGGGACGGAGCCCATCGTCGCCGGGTCGAAGGCGCCGTTGGCACGGCAGTCGTCGATGACGACCTGGTAGACGCCGGCGTAGCTGCTGTCGGGGATGACCGCGAGCGTGTCGGCCTCCTTGCCGTCCGGGCCCCACATGTGGCCGGAGGTGCGGATCATGGCCGGCATCGACGCGTCGACGATGACGTCGCTCGGGACGTGCAGGTTGGTGATGCCGCGGTCGGAGTCGACCATCGCCAGGGCCGGGCCCTCGGCCAGCTCGGCGTCGAAGGACGCCTTGATCTCGGCGCCCTCGGGCAGCGAGTCCAGGCCCTTGAGGATGCCGCCGAGGCCGTCGTTCGGGCTCAGACCGGCCGCCGCGAGCACCTCGCCGTACTGGGCGAAGGTCTTGGGGAAGAAGGCCCGCACGACGTGACCGAAGATGATCGGGTCGGAGACCTTCATCATGGTGGCCTTGAGGTGCACCGAGAACAGCACGCCCTCGGCCTTGGCGCGGGCGATCTGGGCCGCGAAGAACTCACGCAGCGCCGCGACGTGCATGACCGAGGCGTCCACGATCTCGCCCGCCAGCACCGGCACCGACTCGCGCAGCACGGTGGTGCTGCCGTCGGCGGCCGCCAGCTCGATCCGCAGCGCGCCGGCCTCGGCGATCACGGCGGACTTCTCGGTGGAGCGGAAGTCCTCGGCGTCCATGTGGGCGACGTTGGTCTTCGAGTCGGCCGTCCACTTGCCCATGCGGTGCGGGTGCGCCTTGGCGTAGTTCTTCACCGAGGCGGGCGCCCGCCGGTCGGAGTTGCCCTCGCGCAGGACCGGGTTCACGGCGCTGCCCTTGACCTTGTCGTACCGGGCGCGGACGTCGCGGTCCTCGTCGGTCTTCGGGTCGTCCGGGTAGTCCGGCAGCGCGTAGCCCTGCTGCTGGAGCTCCGCGATCGCGGCCTTGAGCTGCGGGATGGAGGCCGAGATGTTCGGCAGCTTGATGATGTTGGCCCCGGGGGTCTTCGCCAGCTCACCGAGCTCGGCGAGCGCGTCGGCGATGCGCTGGCCCTCCTCGAGACGCTCCGGGAAGCTCGCGATGATCCGCCCGGCCAGGGAGATGTCACGCGTCTCCACACTGACGCCGGCCGTCGAGGCGTACGCCTGGACCACCGGCAGGAACGAATGCGTTGCCAGGGCCGGGGCCTCGTCGGTGTGCGTATAGATGATGGTCGAGTCAGTCACCGTTACTCCGCTTCACGTCTACAACGTCTCGATATCAAGATATCTCGTGCGGGCCCCTCCCCGACAATCACCCCCGCCCCGTCCGACGGGCGAACCGCACGAGCCTCTTGTCATGCTCACGAGTAGCCCTCACCCGGCGAGGGCACCCACGCCGCCCGACGACCGCCCCACCCGGCGACCCCACAGCCCCTTCACCAGCGTAGGGACCCTCGGCCGAGCCCGCCGCCCGCACCACCCGGGGCCGCAGCCCCACCGCCGCCCGGCGAGGCCCGCAGGGCGGCCGCCATCGCCGTCGAGCCACCTCACCGAACAATCGTGCACCACTCGAATGCATGTCCAATTTGCCTTATTTTCAACCCAGTTGGTGTAATGTCCGGAGTCTTCGCCGGGGGTGGCCGGCCGATCGGTCCTGGAGGTCAGTGGTGGCACAGATCGTCGGTGTGCACGGGATCGGGTGGGCGTTCTCCTCCCGCTCGCAGATGACCGAGACCTGGCTCGCGGCGCTCCGCACGGGCCTGCAGAACGACCGCCATCCCCAAGCGGACACGGTCTCCTTCGAGGCCGCGTTCTACGGGTCTCACTACAACCTCGGCAGCGGTGGCAAGAGCGCCGGTGAGCCGCTCTACCGGCCCGCCGACCTGCAGCCCGGCTTCGAGCTGGACCTGCTGGAGGGCCTGGCCGACGCGGTGAAGCCGGACTCCGGCGCCGACCCGCAGGAGCCGGGCGCCAAGGGTGTGCTGGTGCGAAGCCCGCAGCTGCTGCTCAACATCCTCCTGGGTGTGCCGTTCTTCGGCTCCCTCGGAGCCTCGGGCATCATCCGGCTGATCAAACAGGTGCACCGGTACTTCAGCGACGACGACCTCCGGGCGGCGGTCCGCGGCGAGGTGGCCGCGGCGGTCAAGTCCGACACCCGTGTCATCGTCGCGCACTCCCTGGGCAGTGTCGCCGCGTACGAGACGCTGTGGGAGCACCCTGGACGGCGGATCGACACCCTGGTGACCATCGGATCGCCGCTCGGGATCAAGGCCGTCCGCAAGCGGCTCGACGTGACCGGGGACGGCCATCCGGGGCTCCCCCCATCCGTCCGCCGATGGGTGAACGTCGCCGCCGAGCAGGACTTCATCGCGTTGGAGAAGTCCCTGAAGCGCCGGTACGGCGGCGCCGTCGAGGACTTCGTCGTCCGGAACCCGATGCTCGAGTGCCATGACAGCACCTGGTACCTCCAGAACCTGCGGACCGTCCGAGCCGTCGGCGCAGCTCTTGGCTGAGCGCTGGTTCCTCCTCGCCGGCGAGAGCGAGTACGGGACGGCCACCGAGCTGTCGCGCCTGGAGCACGTGCCTCGCGAACTCGACCTGATGCGCGAGGCGCTGTCCGCGCTGGGCATGCGGGAGATCGGGCCCCCCGTACCGGGCGCCGGGGAGCGCGGTCTCGATCAGGCCCGCCCGGCGCTGCTGAACTGGCAGCGGGGGCTGGCGAACCGTCGCGGCGAGCCGCCTCCCGTGGTGTTCGTCTACTGCACCGGGCACGGCTACGCCGAGTCCTCCGGCTGGGGCTTCGTCCTGCCGGAGCACACGCCGGACAATCCCAAGACGCTGGCGCCCCTGAGGATCGTGGAGACGCTGCTGGGCAGCGACCGGGAACCGCTGCCACCGGTCGCACAGGTGATGCTGGTGCTCGACGCGTGCTTCTCCCAGAGCGGCGCGCTCAAGGGGATCCAGGAGATCTCCGACCTCGCGCAGCTGCGTGCCACGGGCTTCGACGCCTGGGTGATCGCGGCCGCGCGCTCCCACGAGAAGGCCTACGAGCTGGCGTTCGCGCGGGCCTTCCGCGATGCGCTCGCCGCCGGCGACGGCCTGCGGGAGTTCGTCGATCCGGACGGTCTGATCGACGCCGTCAACACGAGGATCGGCGGGCAGCAGCAGGTCTGGCTCGGCCGCTCGGGCCTCGGCTCCTGTGTGATCCTCCCCGACCCGGCCCACATGCCCGTCGAACCGCCGCGCCTCGATGTGGAGTGGAGCAACGTGGGGCGGGGGCTCACCGGGAAGCGAACGTCCGAGGCCGGCTGGTTCTTCTCCGGGAGGAGCTCCGAGCTGCGCGAACTGCAGGACCGTCTGGCCGGCTTCGGCGAGTCGGGTCTGTCCGTGCTGCGCGGCGCCGCCGGCAGCGGCAAGAGTGCGCTGCTCGCCCATCTCGCCATCACCGGCATCAGCGCGTGGCGTCGCGAGGTGCCCCCGATCGTGCGCCGTCATGCCGGCCTACCGCCGGAGGGCTGCGTCCACGCGATCGTCACCGCGGACCGGGCCAGTGTCGACGAGCTCGCCCGGCGGATCGGGCAGGAGCTCGCTCTCCCGCTGGGCCCGCAGGCGGGCCCGGCCGAGCTGCTCGACGGTCTCGACCGGCTACCGCGCCGCGCGGTCCTGGTGGACGACGCCCACCGCGCGGCGGCGGACCCGCAGGAGCTCTTCGATCAGCTGCTGGAGCCGCTGTGCCGGGACACCGACGCGACGATCGTGCTGTCCGCCCGCCCCGGCGTCGCCTGGGACGACCTCTGGCGACGCCACGACGTGCCCGTGCTGGAGCTGCGCCCGGACCTCGAAGGCGTGCGCGCCTACGCCCGGACCTACCTGGAGCACTTCGGCGGTTCCCTCTCCCGCCAGGGCGGGGCGCAGGAGGCCGAGGCGATCGCCGCCGCGTGCAACGGCCACTTCGATGCGGCGGCGCACGCGGTGCGGGCGTTCCGCGACAGCCTGGGCGACCTCGCGGCGGCGCGGGCGGCCGCAGGAAGGCGGCTGAGCCTGCGCCACCTCGATCTTCTCGGCTCCGGCGGCCGCCCCGACAACTGGGCCCGCGCGATGCTCCAGCCCGTCGAGGCCGCCGCAGCCTGTGGCGCGGAGGCCGGGCTGACCGCCGCGCACTGGGCGGCGCTCGCCTCGGCCATGGACCTGTCCGGTGGGACTTACTCCCCCCGGGAGGCGCTGGAGGCCGCCGAGCTGCTCGGTCCCCAAGCGCTCGTACCGGACGCCGGGGCGGCCGATGCCAGGGAGCGGGCCTGGCGGCTTGCTCACCCCGATGAGCAGGCACCGGTGCGCAACGGCTTCGCCCGGGCAGTGCGCCACTGCCTGCCCGCCGACGGGCCGGCCGTCGACTGGGCGCGGGCCGGTGCCCGCGAGGCCTGGTTGCTGTGCGACCTGGCCAGGCGTGACCCGCGCCGCTTCCGTACCGAGCTCGACCTCCCCGCCTTCTGGCTGGCCCTGCCGCCGGACGTCGCCGCCCGCGCGGTCCATGAGCAGACCGAGCTCTTCGGCTCGGCGGAGCTCAAGGACGCGGTGCTGGCGCTGGCTCCCGGCAGCCCGGCCGGGGCCCGGGCCTTCCGGCTCAAGACCGCACTGCTGCGGTCCGGCGCGCGCGAGCAGGGCGCGGCGCTGGACATCCGGAGCTTCGGTGCCCCGGTCGAGGTGCGCTGGGCCGGGCCCGACCGGGAGATCCCGATCACCGGCGCGCTGGCCGTCACCGGCGGATTCGCCCTGACGGCCCATCACGACGCCTCCCTTCGGCTGTGGGACCTGGCCACGGGTGCGGTGACCGCGGTGCTGGATCCCGCGGAGGCCGGGGGGACCGCGTCCGGCATCGCGCTCGCCGTCATCGGCGGCCGGCCGGCGGCTGTGGCCCTGACCAGGGACGGCGCCCTGCTGTGGCGCCCCGGGTTCGCGGGCGGCCCTGAGCTGGAGCACCTGGCGCTGCTCGCCCCGGGGGACGTCTTCGCGTTGCTCCCCGACGGCCGGCTGGCGGTGGCGTGCGGCTCGCAGATCAAGGTCACCGATCTCGGCGCGATACCGCCGGTGGCGGCCGCCCCGATCCTGGTGGGCCGCCCCCCGGCCCGGCTGATCCCGGTCGGCGCGTCCGCTGGCGCCGGGCTGCTGGCGGTGGAGGAGCAGGGGGTGGTGACGACCTGGCCACTGGCTCCACGCGCCGGCGACGCGGCCCGTCGCGGCCCGGCTCCGGCTCCGGCTCCGGCTCCGGCTCCGGCTCCGGCTCCGGCCGGTGTGCGCATGGCCGCCGCCCCCTCCGGTCTTGCCGCTTCCCCCTCAGGGCGCACACTCGCCGCGATCGGTGCGGACGGCCGCGTCCAGGTCTGGGGCGGGGCCGACGGCGTCGGCGGGCGGAGCGCGGAGCCCGGCCGAGCCGGCCCCGGCCTGCTGGCCGTCAGCGACCACCTGGTGGCGACGGCCACCGGCGGCCGCTTCCCGGCCCTCACGCTGCGCGCCCTGGCCGCGCCGGCGCCGCAGGTCGCCGATCTTCCCCTGCTCGACCCTCCGGTCGCTCTCGCCTTCGCCGAAGGCGGCGATCTGCTGCTGGTCGCGGACACCAGGGGCCTGATCTGCCTTGAAGTTCAAGACGACCGGTCGACCGGTCGTTCCATCGATGATGAGGAGCCGTTGTGACTGCTCTCGATTCCGTCCCGCCCCGCGATGTCGTCGTGGGCGCGCTCCTCGCCCTCGACCAGCTGATGGATGCGGCCACGGAGGGAAGGAGCCCCAAACAGCCCGCCCTGGACAACCTGCTCGACCACCTCGACCGGCGTGGCCTGGCTCCGCTGAAGGACACGGCCGAGCCCGCGAATCTCCCCGCCTGGCTCGTCTGCGACACCGACCGGGGGCTGGGTCGCCTGGTCAGCGCCCTGACCGAGGTGGGCGACGAGAGCGGCCCCCAGGCGGTCCTGACCAGCGCCGTCCACGCCGTCCCCGGCCTCGCCGAGAAGCTCTTCGCGCTCTTCGGCGACGCCGCCTCCGTCGGCACCTGCGATCCACGCACGCGCTCACGGGAGGGACTGTTCGACGTCGTGGCGCTGTCCGGGGCGCACGCATGGGTCGCTGGTCTGCGGGCCTTCGCCGACGCTGCCCAGGACCAGCCGCAGGAGCCCGACCACGACGGTGCGGCACGCGAGCTCGTGGCGGGCACCAGACAGTGGCGCTCGGTGTCGAGGAGCACCAACCAGGCGGCCGGCCAGAGCGCGGTCGCCGCGGTACGCGCGCTGCTGGAAGACCTGGAGGTCAGGCGGGCACTCTCGCCCGGTCCGGCGCTGTCCGCCGTCGGCCTGCTGCCGCCGCTGTCGGTGGACGACCCGAGCGCCTGCCTGCCCGCGGCCCTGCGGATCCTCGCCCGCACGGTCAACGTCCCCGAGCTGAGCTACCCCGGCGGCGGCGTACTGGCCGCCGGCGGGCTCGCCCCGAAGGCGGCCGGCCGGGCGTTCGCACCGATGGACGACGCCGAGGCCCGGCTGCGGGCCGGTGCGACCGGTGAGGCGCTCGTCCACCCGGGCCGCGGCGGCTGGTACCGCACCTCGTGCGACGGCACGGAGTCCGTGCGCACGGCCGCCGACCCGTCCCTGGGCCTGGCCGGCGCCGCGCAGGCCTACTGGGGTCCGGCATGGACCCGGTGGCAGCAGGCCCAGCACCGGGCAGCGCTCGGCGATCTGCGCTGGTCCGCGAACAACTGGCGGGACACCCCCGAGCGGCAGTCGCTGCCGGACATCGAGACCGAGCAGGTCGAGACCCTGCGGGAGATCTTCCAGGGGAACGTCCGCCGGGTCGCCGTACTCGGCGGCCCTTCGGGTTCCGGCAAGTCCTGCATCGCCCGCTGCTTCCTGCGGCGGATGCGGGCCGAGGGCCGGTTCGTCCTCATGCTGTCCCCTGACAGCGGGGAGTTCCCGACCCGGGACGTCCTGCGCCGGGTCGTGCGCCATGCGCTGGGCGCCCAGGAAGCCCCGGCGGGCAGCACGGGCCGCCCGGTCGTGGTGCTGGACGGCATCCGGCCGATCGGGGAGCCGGACGTGGAGAGGGTGCTGCCGTTCGTCGCGGACGAACTCGACGTCAGCCTGCTGGCCGTCCTCGAGTACGACATCAACGCGGGCCACGACTGGCAGACGGAGTCGCTCACGGTCGTGCGTTCCAACGTCCGGCCGGCCGCACTGGCCGCCTTCGCGGCGCGGGCGATGGCGGCCCACCCGAGCAAGGTCGGTGGAAGCGACCGGTTCATCGCTGCCATGAGCCGCCGTTACCCGCACGACCTGACCCGCTTCAGCCGCGGCCTGATCGAGGCGCACAGGAAGGGTTTTGACAGCCCCGAGGAGCTGGAGGAGGACCTGCGCGGCCAACTCAAGGACACCCTGGATGCGCGGGCCCTGCACCGGGTCGCGCTGATCGCCGCGATCTCGCTGCTCGGCGGCGACGGCGCCGCGACCGACGCCGAGCTGGCGCAGTCGCTGGAAGGCCTCGGCGCGACGCAGGGACGGGTCACCGGACGCTACCGGTTCGCCAGCCCCGCCGACTGCGACCTGGTCCTGAACACCTTCGCCGAGCACGAGTACCGGGACCGGGCCGACCGGCCGGGCAAGCATCAGCTGCTCGTCCGGCTCGCGGCACCGGAACTCGCCCAGGCGCTGGCGAGCGGCTCGGACCGGCCGCTGGCCCTACTGCGCGGTGCCCGCCTGTACGACGACACCGTCTGCCGCCGGCTCACCGACAGCCTGTGGGAGCAGCACCGGGAGGCGGTGCGCAAGTGGGCGCGGGTGGCTTCGCCGCTCGACCTCGCGGTGCTGCTGCTGGCCGTCGACTCCTCACTGGGCGACGACATGTTCACCGAGCTCCTGCAGACGATGCTGGCCGGCCTGGCGGACGTCAGCCCGGGTTCGGCCCGCGAGCTGCTGCCCGCCGTCCGGGCGATCCACCGCTACCGCCACCGGATCCGCGATGAGGAGCTGGACCGTCTGCTGGGCTGGTGCGAGGACCGGTTCGCCCAGCTCCTCGATGCTCAACCCACCGGCAACGAAGGCCTCTTCAGCCTGCTGGACTGGTTCAGCAGGTTCCACGACGCCGATCTGGACCTGTTCGTCGCGGGGCGCGGAGCCGAGATCCTGGTGGGGCTGGACCCCAAGCGGCCGCTCGACTACCGGATGGTCTGCCGGGTGGAGGAGATCGTCCGCCGTGCCAGGAGGACGAGTGGCGACCCCGAACGCGCGCTCTGGGTCGAACACGCCCCCGAGGTCCAGAAGTTGCTCGCCCGCGCGCCGGAGCCGTCCGACGGCATCGCCCTCTTCATGGCCTCCCTCGTACTTCGGCTGCGCTTCGACCCCGACTACCGGGACTGGGACGTCGTACTGAAGCGGCACGGCACCGATCTTCGCCGCGCGCTGGGTGACCCGCACGCGTGGCAGCTGCGCTACGCGCTGGACGAAGCCCGACGCTACGACCTCGCGTTCGTGACCAAGATGCTGAACTCGATGAGATCGACGGGCGTCTTCGCCGCGGCCGTCCGCACGGCCCTGACCCGCAGCGCGATGCCGGCGGAGGCCGCACAGCTGATCAGGACACTGAGCGAGATCCACAGTGTCACCGCCCGCACGGTGCTGTCCGCCGGACCGGTACCCGATCACGCGCTGGCCGCCCGGCTGGCGGAGCTGATCCGGGCGACCGACGACGCCAAGGGCGCGGGGCTGCTGCTGTCGGCCACCGCACGGGTCGACGAGCTCTTCGTGACGGAGCGCAAGGGCTTCGCGCAGCACCTCGCCGAGGCGCTGGGGCAGGAGTGGGTGATCCGCCAGATCGACGAGGACCCCAGAGTCTCCGTGCAGTACCACCTGATCAAGGGCCTCTGGGAGGTCGAGGCGCCCTACCGCAGCGACTGCCTCGACCTCTTCGTGGAGGTGACCGCCCGCGCCCTCAACTACTCCATGCGCCCGTGGGGCCCGCAGGTCGCCCTGCTGATCGGACAGGACGAGGAGTTCGGCGCCGCATTCGTCGAGAGGCTCAGCAGCCAGGTCAAGGAGGAACGCCTGCTGGCGGGCATGCTGACGGCGTCCAGTATGGACACCCGGCGCCAGTTCCACCGGATCGGGCCCGCGATGTACCCGGGCATCCCGGCGGCCTACCTGGAGCGCCACTCGCACAAGGAGTTCGCCGAGCGCGTGCGGGCCTCCTCCCCCAGCAGCGCCGCGCAGTGCGCCCAGGAGACCATCCGCACGCTGGTCGCGGCCGGCCTGTCGGCCTCCGAGGCGGGGGCGTACGTGCTGCTGGAGAGCAGCCAGGAGAGCGTCGAGGATGCCGGGCGGCGCTGGGCCGGCCGACTTCGCCGGGGCTCCAGCAGCAGCGAGGTCGCCGAGGTGCTGAACGTACTGCGGCAGCTCGACGCCACCGGTGCCGCCGCCGTCCTGCAGTCGCTGGCCACCCGCAAGGTCCCGTCACGGCTGTCCGGCAACACCGTCCTGCGTGACCAGCTGCGCCGGGCGATGTACCGGGACCCGGTGGACGCCGTCGGCCTGCTCACCGCGGTCGAGGGCCTGGCCCCCGGCAAGGGCGAGGAGCTGATGCGGCAGGCTCAGCAGGATCTCAGGCTCTGGAACGCCTTCACCCTGGAGCTCGGCCATATCCAGCATCCCACCCAGCAGTACACGGTGCTGCGGCAGTTGGTGCGGCTGGGCCTGCGCCCGGAGCAGCCGCACTCCACCTGGATGGACAGCCTCAGGCCGCGGCTGGACGTGACGGCCCGCGAGGTGACGAGCCCGGCGGCACTGAGCGACCTGGTACGCCTGGCTCTGATCTGGAAGCCCGACTGGGCGCGGGACCTGGCGTCGTACATCGACGGCGCGTCGGTCGCCCGCAGGATCGGCCACGGGCGCATCGGCGATCTGGCGCACGTGCCCAGGCTGCTTTCGGCCCTGACCAGCTGTGACGCCGGCGACAGCGTGAACCTCCTCCTCGACACCCTGGAGGAGTTCGCGCCCGCCGCCCTGGTCCGCTCCCTCGACCTCCGCACCGCCGACGCGATGGTGGAGTTCGCCCGTCGCCACCGCCCCACACTGGCCCATCGGCTGGCGCCCGGGCTCGCGGAGTCGATCGGGCGCCGGGTGCGCCGCCCGGTGGTGTACGACGAGGCCGAACACTGGAAGGAGATCGGGTGGGCGGCCATGACGCTGCGCCTGATGAACCGTGAGGAGCTGATCGCCATGGACGTGCCGGGCCGGCTGCCGAACCCCGCCCATGCCTACGCGACGGCCTGGGGCACGCGCTGGCTCCCCCGCCAGCCGTGGACGAGCAGAACGGTGGAGGCGGCACTGGCCACGGTGCTGGGGGCGAGGCCGCCCAGCCCGGGGGCCGCCTTCGTGGCCCTCGCCTGCGCCTCGGATCTCGACCGCACGGCGGAACTGCGCGCGGCGGACGGCGGCTGGCCGGACGTCGCCGCCGCCGGGGCCCGCCAGCTCACCGTCCTGCAGACGATGGCCGAGCGCGATCATCAGCTGCGGGCCGCTCTCGTCTCCCAGCGGGAGGCCACCCTGGAGCGGATCGACCACCCCACGGCCCGGGCCGCGGGGCACCGGGACCAGGCCAGGGCCTGGTTCGATGCCCTACCCGCCGACACCCCCGCCGGTGAGCGGGGCGCTCCGGGCCGGTGAGCAGGGCGCCGCTGACGGCGGGTCAACCGGGGACGCCGCGCGTGCGGTCGGGTGTGCGGTCCGGCGGCGGCGTCGCCTGGAGGAGGAAGGTGGCGATGTCGTCCGAGCGCTGGCGGGAGTGCCAGGCGCCGGCGACGAGGTCGGTGGCCGCCGTCTCCAGGTCCGGGTCCGCCCGGTCGAGCTGGGCGGCGAGGTCGGTGATCGCCTGGTCGAGGTCGGTGCCGGGGGACTCCACCAGGCCGTCGGTGTAGAGCAGCATCAGCGCGCCGACGTCGAAGGGCACCTCGGTGATCGGGTAGGCGGTGGCGGTGTCGATGCCCAGCGGCAGGCCGGGCGGGAGGTCCAGGATCCTGGTCCGCCCGCCCGGCGGACGCAGCAGCGGCGGCGGGTGTCCGGCGCTGACCAGGTACGCGCGGTGCCCGGCCAGGTCCAGATGCGCGTAGAGGCAGGTGCTGAAGAGGTCCGGGTCGAGGTCGCACAGCAGGCGGTTCGTCCGGAGCAGGACCTGGTCGGGGGCCGCGCCGGCGGTGGCGTGGACGGCGGTACGCACCTGGCCCATCAGGGCGGCGGCCGCGACGTTGTGGCCCTGGACGTCGCCGATCACGGCGGCGGCGGTGGCCGGGCCGAGCCGGATGAGGTCGTAGAAGTCCCCTCCGACGTCCAGCCCCCGGGTCGCGGGCAGGTAGCGGGCGGCGACCCGCAGGCCGTCGAGCGTCGGCAGGACATGGGGCAGCAGGGCCTGCTGGAGGCCGTGGGCGAGCCGGCTCTTGGTGTCGTACAGCCGGGCGCGGTCCAGGGCCTGGGCGATCAGCCCGGCGAGCGAGGTCAGGACGGTGCGCTCGTCCGCCGCGAAGCGGTGCGGCTGGTCGTACGAGAGCAGGCAGCAGCCCACCGGGCGGCCGGAGGTGATCAGCGGCAGGACGGCCCACGCCTGCTTGCCCGTCACCTGCGGCACCTCCGGGTGGGCGCGGGCGAGCTCCCCGGGGTCGCCGAAGAAGTCGGGCACCGCCGTGATGAGTGCCCGCAGCATCGGGGCGGTGCGGTCGTCCAGCGGGATCTTGTTGAACCGTTCGATCTCCTCCGGGGTGTACCCCCGGTAGCCGGCCACCTGGAACCGCCCCTCCTCGATGCTCAGCATCGCGAGCCCCTGGGCGTCGAAGGCCGGCATGATCTGCTCGGCCACCAGGGCGATCACGTCGTCCACCGTGACGGCCTCGGTGAGGGCCGCCGCCAGGTGCATGATCTGGTAGAGCTGACCGGCGCGGGAGACCGGTGTCGGCTCGGGCCGGACCGGGACCGGCGCCGCCGGGTCGGGGTCGGTCGGGGTGATGCGCACGCTGGTCCCGTCGGCGCTCGGGTACAGCCTGAAGTCCAGCCACAGGTCGGGCGGGCGCAGCGCGGTGAACGCCATCGGCTCACGGCTGATGATCGCTGCCCGGTACCGGTCCTCGTACACCGGGTTGTCCAGCCACGGCAGGGCCTGCCACGGGATCGTGCCCAGCAGCTGGTCCCGCCCGGCGTCGAGCAGGTCGCAGGCCGATTGGGTGAGGAAGGTGATCCGCCCGTTGAGGTCCAGCGCGCAGCTGCCGCCCGGGAGCCGCTGCGCGAACGCGGACGCGGCGGTCTCGGGGAGCTTGGCCGCCGGCAGCTGGACGGGCAGCACGCGGGGCCGGGAGGGCGGTGTGAACGGATGCCCGGCGGCGTCGGCGTCGGCCAGCAGCACGGCGATCCGCCGGCCGCTCGTGGCGATCCGGTCCTGCTCGGCCCGGGCGAGCTCGGGCGGCCGGTTGCCGGGCCACAGCAGCAGCAGTGCGCCCCGGCGGCGCCCGTCGGACCGGATGGGGGCGGCGGCCAGCGCGAAGTGGTACGGCATCGTCACCGCGATCCGCGGGTACATCCGGGCGAAGTCCTGCTGGCTGCCGGACCAGACCAGCCGGCCCTCCCGGGAGGCGTCGCCGACGGGGGTCGGGGCGGTGAGCGCGATCCTGGTCCACGGGGCGATGAACTCGGCGGGCAGGCTGCGCACCACCGCCAGGTGGAGTACGTCCTCGTCGGCCGACAACAGGTATACGGCGCCCGACGACGCGCCGCACTGCTCGACGGCGGAGGTCAGCGCCTCATCCAGGTGCGCATCCCACCCGGCCGCGTCACCGGCGGCCGGCACGGGGTTCTCCCGAATGCCGAAGCGTCGCCGGCCACCGGTCCGACGGTGCAGCCCGCAGCTCGGTCCGAACAACGCCCATACCTGTGACGCTACGCCCGCTGCCGGGCCCGGGCACCCCGGCCGCCCGCCGCGCCGCCCGCCGCTCAGGGGGCGCGGCGGACAGGCCCGGGCGTGGCGCTCCGGCAGGCTCGGTGCCGCAGGCGCAGGGGTGCGCTGTGCGCCGGCCGGGGCCGGGGTGCGGGGGCCTGCGGTGCGTCCGCGCCCGCTCAGTGGCTGGGGACGAGGGCGGCCGGCAGGTGCCAGGCGCTGCGGCGCCGGAGGGCGTCCAGCTCGCGCTGGAGGGTGGGCCTCGGCACGGCGAGGACGGGGCGGCCGGCGTGCTTGACGCAGTATGCCGTCACCGAGGCCCGCAGGCCGCGGCGCAGCACGCTGCCGCTGCCGGCGCCGAGCACGAGCAGGTCGCCGGGGCGGTCCGCGCACTGCACCAGGACGGGGCCGGTGTCGCCGCGCACCACCTGGGCGGAGAGCCGCACGCCCGTGGGCGCTCCGCCGAAGGCCTCGTCGAGGGCCTCCCGCAGCCGGGCCACGGCGCCCTCCTGCCAGGCGGCCAGCAGCGGCGGGCAGGGCGCGCGGCGGTAGCCGTGCTCGCCGCCCTGCGGGAGCCAGGCGAGTACCGCCAGTACCTCGGCGTCGGTGCGGCGGGCCTCGTCTACGGCCTGGTGGAGTGCGGCCAGACTGCCGAGCGATCCGCTGACCCCGACCACGATCCGGCGCCCCCGCCGCTCGTCGTGGAAGCCCTCATCCATGCCCGTCATATCCGTTCCTCGCGTACTCGGCTCGTGTCCTCGGCTGTGCCCTCAGCCAAGCTCACGGGCGGACGACGGAACCGCCCGTTGACGTTTCCCTGATGATCGGATCGGCGATCCCAACGCATCCCTGACGGCGGCCCGCGCCACTGCCCTCGGGAAGGCCGGGGGCGGGACTCGCCGCCGCGCGGCAGACAGGCCCTAGCCTGGCCGGATGGCGATCCACGGCTTCGGGGCCACCGAGTTCCAACTCGTACTGCTACGGCGCATGGCCGACTTCAACCCCGGCCCGGTCGAGCAGGCGGTGCACCGGCTCGGCTCCTCTCGTGCCGAACTGCGCGAGGCCAACCGGCGCTGGCAGGCGATGATCCGCTCCGCCCGCTTCCCGCGCGGGGCGCGGCGCCACACCGCGGTACTCGGCCCCGCCCAGGAGAGCGAACCCGTCAGGATCGGGGACCTCACCTGTACCGCCCTGCGGTGGACCCTCCCGCTCTGGCCGGAGCTGCGCTTCGAAATCCTGCTCGGCCCGCCGGACACCGGCGCGCAGGTCTGGAACGAATGGCTGGTACGCCCCGCCGGCGCGCCCCCGCCCCCGCTGCGTACTCTCGCCGACCTGACCCCGTGGAGCTGCGTCGTCTCGGACGTCGCGACGGCCTTCCCACCCGCCCGGCCCCGCGAGGGCAGCGCCCCGACACGCTGGCAGCTCGACTTCACCGCCCCCGACGCCGGCGGCGTCCCGCACGCCTGCACCGCCGACTTCACCTGGGGCCTGCTCCAGGAGGTCCGCGCCGACGAATCCGCCGAGCCCGGCGGCAACCGCGGCTGACCGGGCGGGAGCCGGGCGGCCGATCGGCTCAGGCGGGGCGCAGGTCGACGGGGAGCCAGCTGCCGTCCCAGTCCTCCTGCCAGCAACGGAGCTCGGCCTCGTGCTCCGGGCCGACCAGGGCCGCGGCGAACAGGCGTCCGTCCCTGCCCTGGGCCAGGGCAGGGAGAGTGGCGGGCTGGTCGCAGAGGACGAGGGGGGTGGATCCGGCGCGGGACGGCTCGCTCTCCACGGTGAGCCCCCGGGGGCCGGCCGAGGCGCGGACGGCGCCCTGGCGGATGCTCAGCAGCGCGATCCGGTCGATGCCGGGGGTGGCCGGGGTGTCGCTCTCCCAGACGCCGGAGAAGTGGCGGGTGAAGCGCTGCTGCTGCCCCCGGTCGTCCAGCAGCCAGGCGGTGAGCTCGCCCCACCGGTTGAGCGCGAGCGCGCCCGAGCCGACCGGCCTCGCACACACGGTGACCGGCTCGGGTTCGGCACCCGGCTCCAGCGGCCAGGTCCAGTGCGTGACACGCTGCTCCGAGCTGACCAGCACGGCGGGCCGGCCGAGTTCGTCCCAGGCCGCTGTGAGCACCCGGCTGGGCCAGCCGTCCGGCACCGTGGCCGCCACCGGCGCACCGCCCGGCGGCACCCGCAGCAGGCGCAGGCCCGTCCGGTGCGAGGTCCAGAACAAGGCCTCGCCGAACGGGGAGGTGGCCGCGGCGACACCGCGCACCCCGTGCGCGGCCTGCTCCCAGCCCGCCGTGGCGGTGCCCAGCCAGAGCACGTCGTAGCGGTCCACCGCGGCGATCACCAGGGCGCCGAGCCCGTCGCGGGCGAGGGCGACCTGGCGCACCCCGCGTGGCGCGCCGGGCAGCGCCGGCGGCCGGCCTCGGCCGGCCGGGGCGGGCGAGCCGGTGAGCACGGCCGGCCCCTGGGGGCCGGCCGGGACGGCGACGGGCTGATCGTGCGCGTCCACGGCCAGCGCCAGGCAGCCGATCCGCGGGCCGGGCCCGCGCGCGACGAGGTCCCGCAGCCGCTCGGCCCAGGGGGTGAGCGGGCGCGGGCGGTGGGCCGGGTCCAGCGCGAGGGCCCGGAGCAGCCAGTCGGCGGCCTCGGCGCCGAAGCCGGCCTCCTCCACCTGCTCGCCCGCGAGGGCCACCAGGCGGACGGTCTCGGGCACCCGCAGGTGCGGCACGAGCAGGAGCCGGGCGAGAGCGCCGACGGCGAAGCAGTCCTTGGCGGGGCTCGGGGGCCGGTCCCGCTGCTCCTCGTCGCCGATCGCGTAGCCCTCGGTGCTCACCGGTACGGTCAGCGGGCGGCCGACGCGGGCCAGGAACGTCAGGTCGATCAGGTGCGGCTCCCCGGCCCGGTCGACCAGGACGTTGGCGTGGGAGATGTCGCGGTGCACCCAGCCGGAGTCGTGCAGCCGGTCCACCGTCCGGCAGAGCCGGACCAGGACGTCGAGACGCTCGACGGGCGAGGCGGGGCCCTGCTGGGCCCAGGCGTCGAGCTGGAGCCCCTCCACCCAGCGGGAGACCATGTACGGCACCGTGCCGCCCCCCGGGTGCGGCGGCAGGTGCGGGAACCGCGGGGCCGCCCACTCGAAGCACAGCGGCACCACGATCCCCTCCTGGCTGAGCTGGTTGGCGCGGCTGACGCTGTCGTCCCAGCGGGCCTGCCACCGCGCCGTCTCCTCCGGCGTGCCGTCGCCGTCGAAGGGGCTGAGGATCTTGACGGCCCACAGGTCGCGGGTGCCGTCGCGGTCGGCCCGTTCGGCCTGCCAGACCTCGCCCTCGCCGCCCCGGTGGATGAAGTCCAGCAGGCGGTACTGCTCCGGGTTGCGGTCAGGCCCGAAGGTCTGCCCGGCCTCCCAGCGCCGGCCACCGGTCACTCCTCACCCCGGTAGCGGAGCGTCAGCGTGGCGGACACCGGGACGGGGGCGGCGGTGGGTGCGGCGGTGGGCGCGGGCGGGTACGCCGACTGCGCCGCAGGCGAGTTGGCGCCGATCGCGGTGGCGCCCGCACCGTACGGGTTGACGGGCGGTGAGACGTACTCGCGCTGCGGTACGGCCCGCTCCCGCGCTGCCGCCCCCGAGGCCGACCCGGCCGACCCGGCCGCCTGCGCCGCCACCGGCTGCGGCACCTCGGACGCCGCCGCCAGCGCCGCCGCCAGCGCCTCCAGCACACCGGTCAGCGCACCGACCCGCTCCGCCCGCCAGCCCGGGCTGTCCGCCCGCGTGGCGTCCTGGGCCGCCTGGGCGGTGGTGTCCATCAGCAGCTGCTCAAGCGCCCCCAGCGGCACCGCCAGCTCGGGCGGCACCACGGCGGGCCGGGTGGGCCGGAACGCGCCGGTCAGGTCCCGGACGAAGGAGTGCCGGGGGTCGTGCCCGTCCTCACCCACCACCGAGCGGGTCACCACCCGGTTGAGGTTGCGCACGTCCAGCAGCGGCCGGCCGAAGACCCGCTGGGACTGGCCGTGCACGCGTCCGGCCGCCTCACGCAGCCGCCCGGCGTACTCGGCCGCGGCCGGTGCGCCCGCCGGGACGCCACGGGCGGCGTCCGCCTCGGCCTGGCGCCTGCCGCGCTCCTGGCGCTCGCTCAGGGCCCGCAGCAGCTCGACGGTCTCGCGGGCCAGCGCCCCGGCCCCGCGGCCGCCGCCGGGCCCCGCGCCCCGGCCACCGCCCGGCCCGGCGCCCGGCCGGGTGCGCGCGGCGCCGTCCGTACCGCGGTGCAGCGGCACCCGGCGAACCGTCCCGGTGCCGAGGCCGGAGAAGTAGTGCGCCAGCACGTCGAAACCGCCGATCGCCGCCGTGTCCCCGCCGCCCACGCGCACCAGCTGTTCGAGCAGCCCGTGGTTGGGCTCCAGGTCGGGGAAGTCCACGTGGCCGGCGCGCACCCACTGCTGGTACAGCGCGGGGGTGCTGATGCCCAGCGCGTGCAGGCGCACGCCCATGTCCCGGTGCAGGTGCTCCATCAGGCTGACCGGCTCCTCCGCCGCCCGGACCACCTCGCCCAGGCCCTGGTCGCCCTTGGGCGCCCAGTGCGCGCCGTCGCTGACCAGCACCACCAGCTTCTCGTTGCCCGGCTTGCCGTGCTGGTAGAGCAGGTTGGCCGCCTCGTGCAGCGCGTTGCCGATGTCGGTGCCGGCGCTCTCGGGGCGCAGCAGCGCCACGGCGCCACGGAACTCCTCGGCCGCGGTCCCGGCGGAGCCGGCGTCGAGTTCGGCCATGCCGCCGCCGCGCGGGAAGACCTGCCGGGTGGTGTGGGTGAACTGGACCAGCGCCAGGCGCGACTCCCGCCCGCTCACCTGTAGCCGCATCTCCAGCAGGTACTGCAGCGCCTGCCGCAGCGCCTCCGCGCGCTTCTGCCGGCCCGACGGGCGGGCACCGCGCCGCCAGCCGCCGAACAGACCGCCGCCCGCAGTCTCACCGAGCACGGGGATGTCGTCCACGTCCATGGAGCCGCTGCAGTCGGCCAGCACCACGATGTCCACGCCGTTGCGCGCCCCCGATGCGAACAGCTCCACCTCGCTCTGCGGGCCGATCTCGGCCAGCACACCCCGGCGGCCGCCGGCGTCCGCCTCCTGGACGCGGTGGGGTAGTCCGCCGATCTCCAGCCACAGTTCGCGCCCGGGCTCGTCCGGCAGCCACAGCAGCCGTCCGGGCAGCCCGGCCTCGGAGAGGTCGCGGACGGCGGCGTCCAGCGAGGTCTCGGTGGCCATCTCCAGCCGCAGGCGGCGCAGCGGCACCACCGGGACCTGGTCGATCCGCCAGTTCTGCGGCCCCGCGATCTCGTCCAGCCCGAGCGATCCGGCCAGTTCCTCGCCGAGGGCCAGCACGCCCGTGGGGACCTCCGCGAGCGCGGACAGGCGCAGCGCGGCGCACAGTGGCTCGCCGCCCGCGTCCAGGCTCAGCAGCACCGGCAGCCCGGTCGCGGGGGTGCCCGGCGGCAGGTCCGCGGCGTTCACCCCGACCTGCTGGCCGCTGATCGGCCCGCCCTCGGGTACCCGGAGCAGCCGGTGGCTCGTCATGCTCAGCAGCGGCGCGCTCATCGCCGTCCCCTCCGATTTCGGTCGGCCAGCTTGACCTCAGCGCCCAGCTGCTGCGAGTAGGACTTGATCCGGGTGCCCTGCGGGCCGATCAGGTAGCGGTGCAGTTCGTCGGGCAGCTGGACCCACAGCAGCGCGGCGCGGTCACCGCTCGTGCCGCCGGTCCTGGCGGGCTTGTACTCCTGCAGGCTCAGGCCCGCGGCGATCTCGCGTCCCCAGCGGGGGTCCTGGTCCAGCAGCAGCCGTTGCAGCCGTTGCAGCAGTTGCTCGCCCTCGGCGGCGTGGCCACGCAGCTGCTGGAGTTCGCGCTCCCAGCCGACCGCGGCGCGCTCCAGGGCGGCGGTGAGGGCGGCCGAGCCGTTTCCGGCCGCGCTGCGGCTGCGCACGGCCTCCAGCTTCGCGCGGATCGTCCGGTAGTCGACGGCGAGTTCGCGGTGGCCGCAGTTGCGCAGGTTGTGCCCGAACGCCGGCAGCGAGGGCACCCGGACGCCGCGGGTACGGGCCGCGCCGGCGCAGATCTGGTACAGCAGTTCGTCCGCGGGCCGGCCGGCGATCCGGCTGTGGTTGCGGCACAGGCCCAGGCCCACGCGCTCCGCGCCGAAGACCTGCCAGCGCCGGGCGTGCCGGGTACAGGCCTGCTGGCCGCAGGGTTTGCCGTGCGGGCCGAGCCAGTCGCAGGTGACGGTGCCGACCGAGGAGCAGCCCTGCTCCTCGCAGACGGGGAAGGCGAGCCGGTAGCAGCCGGGGCAGTAGTCGGTGTCCGGGTCCTGCGGGTGGCGCGCCCGGTGCCGGGCGCACCAGGCGGCCCGGGCCCGGCAGTTGACGCCGGCGCACCAGAACACCGCCGCGGTGTCGCAGTCCCGGCAGCGCGGGTGGTGCTCGGGGCAGCTCGGCGTCAGCGCGCCGTCCAGCATGACGGCGTGGTCCACGCACACCTGGTCCGGCTGCCCGGCGTCGCCGCAGGCCCGGCAGTGGAACACGCCGTAGCCGGCGCGGCCGGCCCGGTCGCAGGTGGCGCAGCGGTGCACCAGCCGGGCGGGCTCGCGTACGGCGACCAGGTCGATGCGGGTGTCGGCGGCGAGGACGGTGACACCGGGGGCGACCCGCAGGATCTCCAGCCGGATGGTGCCGTGGTCGGCGTCCCAGGAGTGGACGGCCCCGCCGCGCAGCGGGCGTCCGTACAGGGTCGGTTCCAGCTGCGACCAGAGCGCCACCAGGTCGTCCTGCCCGCCGATGGCCGCGCCCCAGGACCGCAGGTCGAGGGCGGCTTCGACCTGGCCCGCGAGGTAGTCACTCATGGGTGTCCCTCCGCCCCGGCTTGCGCGGGGTGTCGCGCGGATCGTCGCGCGGTGTGTTCCGTTGGGGGTTGCGCCGGCTGCCGTGCTGCGGGCGCTCGCGCCGGGCGTCGCCTCCCGGCCGCTGCGGCCGTTGCGGCTTCTGCGGCCGGTCGGCGCGCGGCGCGGGCGCGATGCCGTCGGCGAGCGTGCGGCGCCACTCGCCGAGCAGCAGTTCGACCCGGCCGGGTGCCTCCTGTGCCAGGTGGGCGAGCAGCCCGCCGCCGGGGCGCGGGTCGTACAGCTCGCGCTCGGCCTGCTGCGCCAGCGCCGGGATGCCCTGCCGGGCGGCGCGCAGCAGCAGGTCCTGGGTGCGCAGCGCGGGCAGGCCGAGGGCGGGCAGCTCCACGGGGGCCAGCAGCGGCAGGAGTTCCTCGGCCGTCGCGTCGAGCAGGCTGAGTTCGGCGGCGAGGCCGCCCAGCAGCCGCCGGGCCGCCTCGCGGGCGGCCAGCGGCCGGGGGGTGCGTGCCTTGGACATCTCCGGGACGAACTGGGCGCGCAGGCCCTGCACCACCGCCCGGGCCCGGTTGGCCTCGATCACGTGCTGGGGGACGTCGAACTCCCGCTCCCCGTTCCTGACCATCCGCCGGGCCTTGAGCGCCAGCGCGGCGAAGAGCAGGGCCTGGGCCCGCAGGTCGGCGAGCGAGACCTGGGCGTCCACGCAGCGGACCAGCACCTCACCGTCCCCGGCCGGCCCGGCGGCCGGGGCGATGTCCATCCGCGACAGGTCGGCGATGCCGTACCGGCGGCGGATGTCGGCGCGGACGTGGCGCAGGTGGCGCGGATCGGCGGAGGCCAGGTAGCGGGCGGCCAGGTGCTCGCGGGAGTCGGCCAGGCGCCGTGAGCCGACCAGGTCGGCGGGGCCGCCGACGCGGACCCGGCCGGTGAGGGCGATCAGGGTCGGGCTGTGCCGGCGCAGGAGGTTGGCGAGCACCTCCTGCTCGGCGGCGTCCAGGGTGTGCAGGCCGTGGACGTCCCCGCCGAGCGCGGGTTGAGGAGCCTCGGCGCCGGCCGCCTTGGCGGCTTTGGCCGCTTTGGCGTTCACCTGGACGCCGGGCGGATGCAGCAGGCCCCCCATGGTGCGGGCGGCTCCGGACAGCGCCGCGAGCACCGCGCCGAGGTAGCCGAAGCCCGCCTCGCGCGCCCCGGGCGTGCCCAGCCACACCCCCGGCAGCCGCACGTGCAGCAGCTCCGGGGTCCGCTCATCGGGCACGAGCTCCACTATCGGCAACGACGGTGGAGCAGGCGGCAGTTGTGGCCGGCGCAGTAGCTGGAGGGCGTCCACGCCCGTCACGGCGACCGCCTTGGCGAGGGACTGCCGCGTAGGCCCCACCCTGGTCAGACTCACCAACATGCCCCGAGGCTACCCAATCGTCGAAGCTCCTGGCAGGACGATGACATGATGCAGGGTCAGCTGATTTCGCGAACCCGGCTCCGCTCACCCCTGCCGGGTCACTCCGCCGCCCGCGGTGCCGTGGTCGGGCACCCGCTCCTCGTCGCCGGTGAAGTACCTGCGTCCGGACAACCGGATGCTGACCACGTCGCCCAGCACCAGCCGGTCCTGCTCGCCAAGTCCGACCGGTTCGCCCTCCGCCAGGCGCTGCGCACCTCCGCGCAGCAGCACGGTGCCGTTGCCGGAGCCCAGGTCCACGGCGAAGGCGCGCGGGCCGCCGGGCCGGTCCTCCAGCGAGAGAATCAGGTGGCGCCGGCTCGTACGGTCCACCTCGGGCGGGGCGTCGAGCCCCTGCCCGGCGAGGTTGATGCCGTGGCTCAGATCGCCCCGGCCCAGCAGCAGGGCGCTGCCCACGCTGATCGGGAAGCGGAGGAACTCCTTCCCTGTGCGGGCGTCGGCGGCCACGAACATCCGGGTGACACCTCGCGGTCCGGCCTCCTCCAGCGGCCCGCCGCAGGTGCACACCACCGTGCCGTCGCGGCGCAGCGTGGGCCAGTCCAGCAGCCGGGCCGGCCAGATCATCGCCTTGAGGCACCCCGGGTCGGTGCAGCGCCAGTAGCTGCGCAGCAGGCGCTTCTGGGCGGCCACGTCCACGCTGATGTGCTGCTCGCGCCGGAGGTCCTTGCGCTCCGCCAGCCGCGACACCACCTGCTCCGGTACGGGGCGGATGCCGCTGGGGCGCAGCCGTGGTGTGCCGTCCGCGACCTCCCAGGCCAGGAACCGTTCGGGCGCGCCGTCGATCCACGGGTGCAGCCTGCGCAGGTCCTTGAACCGGTCTGCGCTGATGACGTACCAGCCGCGGTCCCGCGCGAGCTCCAGCAGCACCGGGTCGGCGGTCGGGGCGAACTCCACCTCGCCCGCCCGCTCCATCCGGTTCAGCTCCCGCCGGTCGTCGGGGTGCAGCGCGCGCCGGAGGGAGTTGTCGGCGACCAGCGCCAGCGACGCGTGCGCGCCGTACTGCCGGTGCCAGGCCCCGCGGATCGCGAACAGGCGTTCCAGCAGGGGGAAGTGACGCCCGAAGGGTGCGAGCTCCGGCGACCAGCAGACGTTGGAGACGTCCACCACCGCACCGGGCTCCGCGCGGCCGGGGGACTGCGCGGGGAGGGTCATGGGCGCGGCTCCGCTGCGGTCATGTGCTGGTCCTCCGAGGCGTGCTGCCGGTGCGCCGCCACCACGCGGGGCCCGGCAGGGGGCCGAGCCGGCGCGGGCCCGTGAGTCGTTGACGCCTACGGTCCTACCACGGCGGCGGCCGGGCCGGGGCGGGAAGGAACGAGAATCACCCGATGCTGTCGCCGGTCCCGTGGGGCACGGGCACACCAGCGGTCGATTCCGGCCTCTACCGTCCGGTTCCGGCACGTCGCGGGCCCCGTTGCGCTACATTGCGCCCGACCGGACGAACGGCGGGAGCGGCGAACATGGCGCATCGGTACGGCAGTTCACGGGGAGGAAGCCTGGGCTGCCTCATCCTCGTCTCGCTGCCGATCCGCTTCACGGTGCTGGGGGAGCTGCTCGCCCAGCCCGTCCTGATGCCCGCCCTGCTGGCCGCCCAGCAGCCCCCGCAGCACACCACGCCGGCGCAGCTGGCCATGCTGATCGCCATCTCGTACGGGGTGGCACTGCTGGTGGACCGCCACGCCGGGCGGAGCCGTCGCGTCCCGCTGTGGGCGCTGCTCCTGCGGGCGGGCGGGCTCGCCGCCCTGTGCTCGCTCGCCGCGGTACTGGCCGGCGACCTCCTGGTACCGAGGATCTTCGGGCAGCAGGATCCGGGCTGGGCCGGAGCGGCGACCGTGCAGAGCCTGGTGGTGGGCGTCGTGGCCTGGGTGTGGTCCAGGAGCGTACGGGCCTGGGCCCGCACCGCCGCGGTCGCCGCGACGTCGGTCCACGCCCCCGATCAGCCGGCCCCGGGCGAGGTCTGGCTGGCCATGGTGCCCTACCGCGAGCGGGCCGAGGAGGGCAGGCGCCACTGCGTCGTCCTGCGCACCTGTGACGACCACGCCGAGGTCGTGCAGATCACCACCCGCAACAAGGACGACCGGGCGGACCACATCCGGATGTCCCCCAAGGGCTGGAGCCGGACGGGCAAGCCCTGCTGGGTGGAGGCGGGAGCGCCGCCGCGCAAGGTGCGCTACGAGAACTTCCTGGCCCGCCAGGCGCAGGGCCGGTGCCCCGCGGGGACGTGGCGGCAGATCAAGAAGCGGCAGGCCGCGCTCGCCGCCGCCCGCCCGCCGGAGAGCCGGCCCAAGCCCGCGGGCAACACCGCGGGTGGCAACACCGCGGGGAACGCCTCACCGACCGCCGAGCGGAACACCGAGTGGCACGCCGCGCGGGCCGGGCGTAAGACCGCACGCAGCACGGCGCAGGCCACGCCCCCGCCACCCCCACCGCGGCGCCCGGAGCAGGTCATCAAGGTGCCCGTACAGCGCGGCCCCGCCCGCTGGCTGAGCCGGCTGGGCGCCCGCCGCCGGGGCTGAGGAGGGCCAGAGCCCGCCGGACCCGCCGGGCCTGCCCCGTCCGCCGCGGGACGGGACAGACCCGGGACGTCACGAGGCGTTCAGGCTGGTGTGGTTCCACCACCCCTGCCGGCCCGCCCGGAAGCTCACCCTGCGCTGGCCGATCTCGCCGTCGTACTTCTGACCCGTGATCAGCGGGCTCTTGTCCAGCACGCCCTTGGCGTCCTTGATCGACGGGATGGTGACCGCGGCGGCGTGGTCGAGGTCCGCCTGCTGGAAGCCCTGCGGGTCGGTGACGGTGATGACCTCGTCCCAGTTCTTGGGCGCGGCCAGCTGGTGCGCGAGGTGCACCTCCGCGCCCTGGCCGAACGCCAGGCAGGTGAGGTAGTCCGGGTAGGTCTTGGCGTCGAGCGGCTTGTAGTGCACGACATCGCCCTTGCGGCAGGTCGCGGTGGTCACCGCCATCAGGGTGGTGAAGGTGCGGTTGCCGTTCTGGTCGACGGTGACCCGCTCCAGCTCGACGTCCAGGGAGGTGCGCGTGCCGTCCACGATCTCCTGGAGCGGCCAGTGCCCCTCGGAGAACAGCGAGTAGTACACCCGCTGGTCCCGGTGGGCCCCGAGGTCCTCCAGGTACTTGGTGCGCAGCCGGTCGTCGAGGCCGAACTTGGTGATCATCTGGAAGGCGTGCACGGGGACGAAGTAGAGCCCGAGGTGGTAGGCGAAGATCGTCTGCTCGCCGATCAGCAGGAAGCGGTGGCCGTGCCGGTCCGCATTCTGGCCGCTCCCGGGCCGGGCCGTCTCGTGTGCGGCCGGCTGGTGGCCGGTGGTCTCGTGCTGGGGGGTCATACCGGTACTCCTTCGGTGAGTCTGGTGGTGGCTCCCACCAGGCGGCGGGCCCAGAACGGGCGCTCGGCCCACCGGCCCTCCTGCTGGTGGACGGTGTGGTGGTCGCCGAGGTAGGCGGCGTACGCGGCACGCACCCGGTGCTGGTAGTCCGCCAGGGCCGAGGTCCGCCCGCGCAGGTGGGCGTCGAGAGCCTGGGCCGCGTTGAGCCCGGTGACGAGCGCGGTCAGGACGCCCTGCGAGGAGAGGGGGTCGAAGGCCGTGCCGGCGTCCCCGACCGCGATCCAGCCGTCGCCCCGGAGCCGGTCCAGGTGGGCGCCGTACGCCGGAGCTCGGCGCGGCACGCTGCCGGGGGCGAGGCCGTGCGGCTCGGCCCGGGCGCGGACGTGGCGGGTGCGCAGCATCCGCTGCCACAGCTGCTCGGCTCCGCACACCCGCGCCGAGGGCAGGTCCGCGTCGGTGAAGTAGGCGATCAGCCGGCGCCGGCAGGGCAGCAGGGTGGTGTACCACCAGCCGTCCGGCCCGGACTCCACCAGCGAGCAGCCGTCGGCCGCGTCCGGCAGCGGCGCCAGGGTCAGGTGGGTGGCCGTCAGACGGTCGCGGGTGTGCCGCCGGGCGCCGCAGCGGGTGGCCACTGCGGCGCGGCGCCCGGTCGCGTCGATCAGCCACGCGCACCGCACGCTCCGGGCGCCGGCCGGCCCGCGCAGTTCCACCCGCCAGCCGCCGTCCGGGGTGCGCAGCGGCGGGCGGACGGTGGTGCGCTCGGCGACGTCGGCACCCGCCGCCCGGGCGGCCGTACGCAGCCGGCGGTCGAACAGCTGCCGGTCCAGGTGCCAGCCGTGGCCGTACGGGTCGCTGAGGGAGTGCACCTCGTGCAGCTCGGATGAGCCCCAGGCCGACAGGTTGCCGTAGCAGGGCAGGTGCCCGGAGCCGAGGGCCTGCCGGGCGACCCCGAGGTCGGCGAGCAGCCGCCCGGCGACCGGGACCAGCGACTCACCGACCTTGGGAGGTCCGGTGCCGGCGTCCGCCAGCAGGACGCTGCGCCCGGCCCGGGTCAGGGCGAGCGCGGCGGCGCACCCGGCGGGTCCGCCGCCCGCGATCACGATCTCGTACCGCGCGTCGGTCATTGCCACTCTTGGAAGGGGTCCACCTTCTCCAGGTAGCCGGCGGAGATCTCCTCCGGCCGGAAGTCGGTGCCGTCCATGGCCACCTCCACCGCCCGGCTGAACAGCGCGCCCGCCTCGCTGTCGGACATCTGCGGCACCCCGGCCTGCGGTACGTGCACGTTGACCAGGTTGTGGTTGTCGTGGGCCTGGTCGAGCGGCGGCAGCGGGGTGGACTCCACCAGGATCCGGTCGGGGAACCTCTTGTCCCCCACCGTGTAGGGGTGTTCCTCGACGACGCCGAACTTCCACCACCGGGTGGTCATCTGCTGGAGCTGTTCGAGCTTGTCCACGGCGGTGAGCCCGCGCAGCCACACCGCGCGGTGCTCGAAGGCCTCCGCCCGGGCTTCGTCGTCTCCCGGCTTGTTGACGACCTCGAAGTCCGTCGCCTTGAGGACCTGGTTGGGTACCTGGGCGGGCCAGAAGGTGGGCAGGTACGGGCTGTAGCGGGCGTCGATGTTGGCCGCCAGTTCGTAGCCGGAGCGGCAGCCGGCGGTGTCGGTCTGCCAGGGCGCGGCCATCCAGCGGGTGAGGCCGCCGGGCTCCTGCGCGTGCAGCGGACCGTGCGCGGACAGCGCGATGTCCGGGGTGAGGAAGGGCCCGTAGTCGGGCTCCGGGCCGTCCTGGACGGTGCGGTGGCGAATGCGGAAGGGCTCCGTGTACATGGTGTCGTGGCGCATCGGCCAGGTGACCTCGCAGCCGGGGTGGAACGCGTCGGCGGCGCAGTGCTCCAGCGCGGCCCGGTCCAGCAGGGCGGGCCGGTCGGCGACCGGGGCGTCGGCGAGCTTGAGGACCGGCTTCCTCACCCCGGCGGTGAAGTTCCCGGCGGCCCACTGCTCCATCAGCCAGACCTGGGTCGCGGACAGGGCCATGTGCTGGAGGTCTGACTTCGGCGGGACGGCCATGCCGTCGCCGTAGATCCACGGCCAGGGCTGGGGTGAACGGCCGTCACGGTCGTAGTCCCGCAGCGAGTTGTAGATCTGGGTGCGGAACTCCTTGTTGCGCACCGACGGATCGGACAGGCGCACCCGCATCCGCTCGTCGAGGAAGTCGTTGGGCCCGCCCCAGCCGAACTGGGCGGCGAACCCGCGGTTCACCCACTGCAGGCCGCAGAAGCGGGCCAGGAGCGGCTCGATGTGCTCGGCGTAGGTGATCGCGGTGGGGCGGGGCAGTGTGCCGTTGCCGACGAAGAGGTCGAGCAGCAGGTCGTACATCGTGCGGATGGTCTTCACGGCCGGCGCGTAGTGCGGGGGTGCGACCACCACCCAGGCTCCCGCGACCTCGATCTCCTTGCCGTCGTCCAGGATGATCTTCGCGGTGACCGGGCCGTCGGAGGTGTCGTCGTACCAGGTGTCGTTGTTGGCGATCCCGGTGATCGGTTTGGGCGGGCTCGCCCAGGACCCGGACGCGCCCGCGCCCCCGAGGACCAGCAGCGAGCCGGTCTCCTCGCCGCGCAGGTCCCCGAGGTGGGGCTTCTGCCCCATGATCTCGCCGAGGATCTGCTCCTTCTGCTTGTCCTTGGACGAGACCGTCCGCGGGCCGGGGTCGTTGACCAGCTTCTTGCGGTCGCCCTCGAAGGCGGCGTTGCGCCGGCCGTACTGCTTCTGCTTCAGCCGCCTGCCGTCGGGGACGTCGAGCGGGACGTAGAACTGGTACCAGGCGGCCTTCCTGTTCGCCAGGTGCACCGTCCAGGAGATGTCCTTGACACCGTCCTTGCCGACCGTGACCTCGCGGACCGCCTTGCCGTCGGCGTCGTACTCGTAGATCCGGAACCGCGCCGCCTGCCGCCTGATCTGGCCGGCGCCGTCCTTGAGGCTGCCGGCCGCACCGACCGGCTGTTCCGGGACTTCGGGGCCGACGAAGTCCTCCCCGCTGTTGCCGACCCGCGCGATGCCGATCGCCGGATGGATCTTGAACTTCACTTGGCTTCCACCCACAGGAACCTCCGTGATCGAACCATCTTCCGGGGGAGAACGTAGCGTTCGGGACACGGGAGTTGACACCGGCGCACCCGCAGGTCACGCGGACGGCCCAACGGTCCGCGGACGCGGAACCGTTGGGCCGGGAGGAGGAGACGCGGCAGCCGGCTCTCCGGGCGGTCCGGGAGAGCCGTCCCGCGCCCGGTCAGCCCCTCATCGCCGGGTCACCGGCACTGTCCGGACCGAGCACCGAGCACGGTGCTGCCGTCCCGTCCGACGCCGGCTCGTTGCCCTCGCAACGCAGGACGCCGGTGACCCGGTTGGCCTCGGACCGCGGTCAGCCGGTCTGGAGCGCGGTGTCGTCGATCACGAAGCTCGTCTGGAGCGAGGAGTCCTCGACGCCGTTGAACTTCAGGGTGAGCGACTGGCCCGCGTAGGAGGACAGGTCGATCGTCTTCTGGCTGTAGCCGGCGGCCGCGTTGACGTTCGAGTACGTGGCGAGCGTCGTGCCGTTGGCGGTGACGGTCAGCTTGTCGTAGACCGTCGAGCCGGTCTCGGCGGTGTCGATGTGCAGCCAGTAGCTGAGGGTCGCCTTGCAGCCGGCCGGGATGGTGACCGTCTGCGCGACGCTGTCCGTGTGCGTGGACCCGTAGCCGTTCAGCCAGGCCTTCCAGGAGCCGGAGTGGGCGGCCTGGGAGCCGCCGTTGTCGACCACGCCGCTGGTGGTGGTCCAGGGGGCCGCGGCGCCGGTCTCGAAGCCGGCGTTGCCCAGCAGCTGGGCCGGGGTGCAGGTGCCGCCCCCGCCGCCGCTGACCGTCCAGGTGAAGGCGGTGGAGCCGGTCTTGTTGGTGGCGTCCTTCGCGGTGACGCTCACGTTGTACGTGCCCGCGGCCGTCGCCGTACCGGTGATCCTGCCGCCGGAGCCGATCGTCAGGCCGGTCGGCAGACCGGTGGCGGTGAAGGTCAGCGGGGCGGTGCCGCCGCTCGCCGCGATCTGCAGGTCCGCCGCACCGCCCAGGGTGGTGGTCTGGCTGCCCGGGTTGGTCACCGTGACGTTGGAGCTGCCGGCCGGCTTGGTGAGCAGACAGCCGCTGACTCCGAGGTCGATGACCCGGCCCGCGCCGAGGCAGGTGGTGAACCAGTAGGTCTCCTCGCCGTAGCTCTGACCCTTGGTGACCGTCGTGGTGCCGTCGGCGGCAACCTCGCAGGGGTTGTTCAGCGTGCACATCGCGCCGTCGTCGTTCCCGGTGTTGTTGATACCGACGATCCTCTTGGTCGCGGCGTCGACGATCGGCGAACCGGAGGTGCCGTGGGTGGTGTTGCAGCCGGCGCTGTAACGGATCGAGTCGTGCCAGGTCCACTGGTCCTCACGCAGGGTGTCCACGAACCCGTTGACGGAGCAGTTCCACACCTGCTTCCAGTACGAGGAGGGTATGTACATCGAGGACCCGTTGACCGGGTGGGTGTCGCTGATCGTCAGGGCCGTGGCACCGTACTTGGTGCCGATGGACCCGAACGTGTCGGTCAGCTGGTAGAGCGCGACGTCGGTGCCGGTCATGGTCGCGTAGAGCACCTTGTCCGCCTGGACGGTGCCCAGCGAGGAGCCGGAACCGCTGAGCAGCGTGCCGGTACGGCTGCTGCTGGCGTTCTGGATCACCTGGCCGGCGGGCGGCATGGTCGGCAGGCAGTGCCCGTTGGTGAGCATCATGGCCCGGTCGGTGTCGACCGAGGAGGGGTAGCGCACGAGAGCGGCCGAGCAGTTGCTCAGCGCGATGGTGGACGTCAGATCGCCCGCCTGGACGGCGTGCGCCGGAGTGGCGGCGGGGATCAACGCGCCCACGACGAGCACGGCCGTGCCGAGTCCGCCGGCAAGTCCCTTGAACATGGGTCTCCTTGTGGGGGATTGCCGGGCGTGCGACCGGTTGCGCACGCCCGGGCCGCATGAAAATGCCATGCCCTCATCAAGGCGGTCAACTGTTCTGACAGAAATCGTGATGCGCTCACGCACGCCGTGAGCACACGGCAACCCGCCGGCAACAGCGGTGCAACGAAGGAGAATTCACGCACGCCTGGGCGGCCTCCGCCCAGACGGAGCGGCCGGCCGCCGCCTGGGCCCCGAACTCGGCCACGGCGTAGGCCTCGTAGTCGCCCGTGCCGACTGTCCGAGCCGACCCGCATCATGGAGGGCATGACGAAGATGCCCCGGGTCCTCTGCTCGCACTGCCGGCGCAACGTCGCTGCCCTGCCGCACGGCCCCGGCCAGTGGCGTGCCTCCCGACACGACGAACCGGACGTGCACCGCGACCACCGCGGCGCCCTGGTGTCCTGCTCGGGCTCGCTCCAGTCCGTCGAACCGGCCGGGCTGATCTACCAGCTGCCCCTCCCGGGGCACGCCCAGGACGAGCCAGCGGTCCCGCTGTTCTGACCTGCGGGGGCGTCAACAGGCCCCGGGCGGGCCTCCGGTGGGACCATCCCCACCTGGTCCGTCACGGCTGGGCGGTGACGCACTCCGGGTGGCCCCAGCTCTTGCCCACCTTGGTGATCTTCTCGCCCTTGGCGTACGCGCGGCCGCACGGGCAGGTGCCGGGGAACCGGGCGGACAGGGTCGGCCCGCCGCCGGAGCGGGTGGCGGCGGAGGCCGGGGCGCGCCGGGCACCGCGGGAGGCGGGGACACGGGCCGGGTCCGGGACGGGGAGGTCGGCCGCCGTACCGCCGGCCGCCTGCTGGGTGCGCGCGGCATCGCTCGCGGCCTTGTCGGCGATCGCGTTCAGCGGGTCACCGTCCACCTGGTGGGCGGGCACGTACACGAAGGTGACCTCGCGGTCCTCCAGCAGGGCGTCGATGCGCTGGATCAGCTCCCGGTTGGCCACGGGCTTGCCCGCGGCGGTCTTCCAGCCGTTGCGCTTCCAGGCGGCCAGCCACTTGGTGGCGGCGTCCCGGGTGTAGGTGCTGTCCAGGCGCACCTCCGTCGGGACGGCCGGGTCCGTCGCCTCCAACAGCTGTTCGAGAGCGGTCAGTTCACCCACGTTGTTGGTGCTGTGACCGAGCGGTCCGGCCCGCCAGAACTGCGGCACCCCGGCGCCGTCGGCCACCACGAAGGCCCAGGCCGCCGGGCCCGGGTTGCCCTTGGCCGCTCCGTCACATGCTGCGATCACTCGTTCCACCATGGTCGTTATGATCGCAGGCCGCAGCGCCGCACCGCCGCCCGCACCGGTGATCCGGTCGCCGTACGGCGCCGCGCAGCACAGCACGGCGCCCCGCCGAGCCGGCCCCTCGACGGCCGCTCCGCCCGGCACAGGACGTGCCGGGCGGAGCGTCGACCACCGGCGGGGCCCGGCCGCGACCGGCCGACCCGGGCCCGACTATCCGGCTTCGGCTGCCGACTTCACCTGGATGCCCTGGAGCGCGGCCACCAGGGCGTCCACGTCCTGCACGGTGTTGTACAGGGCCAGCGAGGCCCGCACCGCACTCTGCAGGCCGAAGGCGGCCAGTGCCGGCTGCGCGCAGTGGTGCCCGGCGCGCACGGCGATGCCCTGCTGGTCGAGCTCGCCCGCCAGCGCCATCGGGTCGGTTCCCGCGAGCAGGAAGGTGAGCACCCCGATCTTCCCCGGCGCGTGGCCGATCAGCCGCAGCCCGGGCACCGTCGCCAGGGCGCCCATCGCATAGGCGGTGAGCTGCTCCTCGTGCGCGGCGGCGGCCTCCCGGTCCAGTCCGGCGAGGTAGTGCAGCGCCGCCCGCAGGCCCGCGACCCCCGCGATATGGCCCGTCCCCGCTTCGAGCCGGTGCGGGATCGGGGCGTACGTGGTCTCCTCGAACCCCACCGAGTCGATCATGTTACCGCCGCCCTGCCACGGGGGCATGGCCTCCAGCAGTTCGCGCTTGCCGAAGAGCACGCCGATCCCGGTCGGGGCGAAGATCTTGTGCCCCGAGAAGGTGTAGAAGTCGGCGTCCAGCGCGGTGACGTCCACCGGGAAGTGGCTCACCGCCTGCGCACCGTCGACCAGCACCTTGGCGCCGTACCGGTGGGCGAGCGCGGTCATCTCCGCCACCGGCGGCACGGTGCCCAGCACGTTGGAGGCGTGGGTGAGCGCGACCATCCTGGTCCGGGAACCGAGCAGATCCCGGTACGCGTCCTGGTCGAGCTGTCCGTCGGGGAGCAGCGGGATCGGCCTGATCCTGGCCCGGCGCTCCTCGGCGATCAGCTGCCAGGGCACCAGGTTGGAGTGGTGCTCGGCGGCCGAGACCAGGATCTCGTCGCCCACCCCCAGGTTGGCGCGGCCCCAGCTCTGCGCCACCAGGTTGACGGCCTCGGTCGTCCCCCGGACGAAGACGATCTCGCCCTCGTCCCGGGTGCCCAGCAGGCCGGCCGCCGCCTGCCGCCCCTCCTCGTACACCTGGGTGGCCTGCTTGGCCAGGCTGTGCGCGCCGCGGTGGACGTTGGAGGTGCCCATCGAATAGTGCTCGGCGACCGCCTCGACCACCTGGCGGGGCTTGAGGGTGGTGGCCCCGTTGTCCAGCCAGACCAGTGGGCGGCCGTTCACCTCCCGGTGCAGCTGCGGGAAGTCCCGCCGGACGGCCTCGACGTCGAAGCCGGTCGGCGGCGCCGACGGTGGAGCCGTCGGCGGCGTCACGGTCGGCGGCGCGGCCTGCTGCTGCGGCAGCCAGTACGGGCTGCCGCCCGCCGCGTGGGCGAGCGCCGCGGGCGGCGGGCAGGAGTCCGGCCGCGGCAGCGTCCCGGCCTGCGGGAGTCCGGGGGGCAGGCCCGCTCCCCCGGGTGCCGAGCCGGCCGGCGTAGCACCATGCGCCGGGGCCAGGCCCGCCAACCCCGCGGGGGCAGCGGCGAGTTGACCCGCTCCGGCACTGCGCCCGAATCCGTCAGGAGTAGTCATAGTAGTTCGACACCTCGACGTTCTGGAGCACCGCGATGGCGTCGTCCACCAGCGCCGCGGTGGAGAAGTAGCTGGTCACCAGGTAGGAGGTGATGGCCTGGCGGTCGACACCCATCGGGCGCACCGACAGGCCCGGCTCCACCTCGTCGGGGACCTTCGCCGGGCGCAGGCCCACCACGCCCTGCTCGGCCTCGCCGACCCGCATCAGCAGGATGTTGGTGGTCCCGGGAGCCGCGTCGCCGGAGCCCTTGAGGTCCAGCTTGTCGGAGGGCAGCAGCGGCACCCCGCGCCAGGTCAGGAACGGGCTGCCGAACAGGTCCACGATCTGCGGCGGCACCCCGCGCCGGGTGCACTCGCGCCCGAACGCGGCGATCGCCCTGGGGTGGGCGAGGAAGAAGGCGGGCTGCTTCCAGACCCGGGCGAGCAGCTCGTCCATGTCGTCGGGCGTCGGCGCACCCGTCCGGGTGTGCACCCGCTGGCTGGGCACGACGTTGCCGAGCAGGCCGAACTCGGGGTGGTTGATCATCTCCCACTCCTGGCGCTCGCGCAGCGCCTCGGCGGTCAGCCGCAGCTGCGCCTGGACCTGGTCGATCGAGGAGTTGTAGATGTCGGAGACCCGGGTGTGCACCTTCAGCACGGTCTGCGCGATGCTCAGCTCGTACTCGCGCGGGCTCTCCTCGTAGTCCACGAAGGTCTGCGGCAGCTCGGGCTCGCCGCTGTGGCCGGACGTCAGGTTGATCGGGTGCTCGCGGTCGGCCGGGCCCTGGCCGTTGGCGGCGTACGCCTCCAGCTGGGCGCGCAACGCGGGCTCCCGGTCGGCGAGTTCGGCGAGCATCCGCTGGTCGAGCGAGAGCACGGTACACGGCGTGACCGCCTTGACCTGGTACGGCATCGTCTCGCCGCGCGCCCAGGCGGCGGCGTCGAAGAAGTCGCCGTCACCGAGCATGGTGAGCAGGACGTCGTCGCCGTACGGGCCGGTGGCGCGCTTCTCGGCGCGGCCGAACGCGATGACGTGCAGTTGCCCGGCGGGGGCGCCGGCATCGGCGATGAGCTCGCCGGCCCCGACCTCGCGCTGGACGAACCCGCCGGCGAGGGCACTCAGCAGCGGGCTCGTCAGCTCGCGCAGGAAGGCGATCTCGCGGAGGTCCTCGGCGACCACCCGGGCCTCGCCGCCACCGTCGGTGTAGGTGGTGATCAGCCCGTCTCCGAGGATGAAGCCCCGGCGGCGGTTGACCCGGTAGACACCGGCCTCCAGGTCCACCCACGGCAGGGCGCGCAGCAGGTAGCGGGGGGTGATCCCGAGCATCTGCGGCGCGGTCTTGGTGGTGGTGGCCAGGTTCCTCGCGGCGGAGGTACTGAGGCTCTGCTGGTTCTGCGGGGCCTGCTGAACGGTCTCAGTGGTCATGGCTGATCCGGGTCCTTGTCCTTGGACGAGAGAACTGACGAGACGTCAGAGCATTTGCGGCAGAGGGAAGATCTACCTCTTCACGCTGTTCCGGACCGATTGTTGCGGCACCGTTGCACCGGCGCGAGCACGTTCGATTACGCCCCGATGGTTCCGGTGCGCAGCATCGGACCTTCACTCGGCGAAACTCACTCGAAGGTGTGAATTGGGCCATAAGGGGGCGTGATGTGTTCGAAAGCCGATCTTGGGAACTAGCCGTGATCGGCTCACGGCCGGGCAGCCACTGCGCCGCCACCGGATCCCGGGCGATAGCTCTTACCCTCGCTCCATGACCGAGAACGAGATCAAGCTGAAGGCCATCGCGGCACTCACCGCCCTGCGCAGCGGCGTCGGAGCCGACTACGTCTCGGACCTGCTCGGCGAGGTGATCCCCGACCACTTCTTCGTGCCCGTCGACGCGGACGCCGAGGAGGTGGGGCTGTCCGTGCTGGGCCAGCTGTCCCAGCCGCTGAGCGCCCTGATCACCGGATTCGTCCTGGCCTTCGAGGCGGTCGCGGACGCGTACGACGAGACCGACCCCGTGGAGCCGACGGAGGAGGTCCTTCAGACGCTCGCCCTGGCGATCGCCCGCGACGCCGAGTAGCACCGGGCGGGGGCGGAAGCACGTACCGCGCACCGCCGCGCCCGGGTGCCTCGCCCGGCCCGCGGCCGCCCCGGCACCCGGCTCACCCCGGGCTCGGCGCCGGTTTCAACCGCGGGAGCCCAGGGCAGGCGCACAGGCGCGGTACGGATGTCCCGCACCGGGCCCGTCGGCCGCCCGACCGGGCCGGCCGACCGCTGGGTCGCCCCGGCCGGTGACCGCTCGGCGAGCGCTCGACAACCGCTCGTGACCCGCCGGGACAACCGCACCCCGCGATCGCCAGGTGCGGAGGACGAGATGCCCACACGCTTCGCGAACCGCCAGGACGCGGGCCGCCGACTGGCCGCCAGGCTCACCGAGGTGGCCGCCGGCCAGGGGCTGCCCGACCCGATCGTGCTGGCCCTGCCGCCCGGCGGCGTGCCCGTGGCCGCGGAGGTCGCCCGCGCCCTCGGGGCCCCGCTGAACGTCCTGATCGCCCGCAGGATCGGCGCGCCGGGCCAGCCGGACGCCTGGATAGGTGCGATCGCCGCCAGCGACCCGCCGCTGTTCAACCGGCGCGCCCTGAGGACCCTCGGCCTGCGGCCGCGCGATCTGGACGCCGACGTCACCCGCGAGCGGGCCGAGCTGCACCGCCGCGAGCGCCTCTACCGGCACGGCCGCCCCGCCCCACCGCTCGAAGGGCGGACCGTGGTCCTGGTCGACGACGGCCTCACCGCCGGTGCCGCCGCGCGCGCCGCGCTGCGCTTCGTGCGGCGCGCCGGGCCGGCGCGGCTGATCCTCGCCGTGCCGGTGTGCGACGCCCGGGTGGCCGACGAGCTCGCCCCGGAGGCCGACGACCTGCTCTGTCTCCACCGCGGCCGGTACCTCCATGCGGTCGGCCCCTGGTACGAGGACTTCCGCGAGGTCTCCGACCGCGAGGCGATCGACATCCTGGAGCACCGGCGCGCCGCCGGCTGAGGGAGCCGGGCCGGTCACCCGCGGGCGCCGGCGCGCACGACGTCCCGGCGGTCCCCCGCCCCTCGCGCTCAGGCCGGGCCCAGGTGGACCAGCGTCCGGACCTCCCCGCCCCGGTCGGCGGCGGTGGGCTCCCCCACGTCGGCAAAGGTGCGCAGCGCGGCGAGCACCTGCTCGACGCGGTCGGCCGCGCCGACGAGCTCGGCGTCGATCTCGCCGGTCAGGCGGTCCTCGGGGCCGATCGGACGCCCCGGTCCGTCGACCCGGTAGCTGCGGCTCCAGGACGATCGGGGCGCGTCCGGTCCGGGCGCGTCCGCGGCCGGGCCCTCGGGCCCGTCGGCCCGCGGCGTGAAGGCTCCGCCCAGCGCCCGGTGGACGGCGGTCGCCGTCCGGTCCGTGCCACCGTTCAGATGCACCATCACGTACTCGCCCACGACGCGGTCCCTTCCTCTGTTGCGGTCTCTTCAGGGACGCACGGATCGGGCCCGCGCGCATGCCGGGCAGCGCGGCCGTCCCTCGGCCGCCCCCTCGGCCGGCTCGCGGACACCCTCCGTAGCCGGACTGCACAGTTGGTTACGGGGATATAGTGCAATCTGGGGCTTCCAGGGGGATTCGGCCGCTCCCGGCGGCCACCAGGGATCATGCCGGCAGATCGGAGGCATGAGAGTGGGCACGACACCCGCCTCCGGCGTGCAGCGACCCGAGGAGCCCACCGAGCCCCGCCGGCCGGATTCCCGCCGCGAGCCGAATCTCGCGGCGAACGGTGAGCCCGCCGCCCACGGGCCTGGACGGGACCAGGACGCCGCGCGGCTCCGGCAGGCGCTCGACGCCGTCCGGGTCGGTGCCTGGGACTGGGACATCCGCACCGGCGATCTGCTCTGGGACGACACCATGACCCGGGTGATCGGCATACCCGCGGACGCGTTCGACGGCCGGATCGAGACCTGGCGGGCGCTGATCCACCCCGAGGACCTGCCCGCCGTGCTGGCGCAGGCCGAGGAGTCGCTGCGCAACGGCGCCGAGTACAGCGTCCGGCACCGGATCCGCCGCCCGGACAGCACCGTCGGGTGGGTGGAGGTGCGTGGCCGGACCGTCGTCGGCGAGGACGGCAGGCCCGCGCACATGATGGGGCGGCTCTGGGAGACCACCGAGGCCCAGGCCTCCATGGAGTCGGCCGGTCGCGCCCTGCGGCACATGAGCGACGGCTTCATCGCCGTCGACGCCGACTGGCGGATCCTGTACCTCAACCTGCGGGCCGAGGACCTCCTGGGCTCCTCCGGCGAGCTGGTCGGGCGGACCCTGTGGGACATCCCGGCGATCCGCGCGGCCGGTCTCGAAGCGCCGTGCCGACAGGCCGTCGTCGACCGCCGGCCGGCCGAGCTGGAGCGGCGACTGCCGAGCGGCGGGCACTGGTACCACCTGCGGCTGATCCCGGTGCCCGACGGGCTCACCGTCTACCTCGCCGACATCACCGAGAAGCGGGAGCTGGAGCTGGAGCATGCGGCCGAGGAGCGGGCGGCCACCGAACGGTCCGTCCACATCGGGCAGCTGACGGTCGCACTCGCCGAGGCGCTCACCGCCCGCGACGTGGTGGCCGCGGCCGAGCGCGTGCTCCCGCTGTTCGGCGCCTCCGGTCTCATCGTGCAGGCGCTCGAAGGCGACCGGGTCAGGGCCGTGGGAGCGGTCGGGTACCCGCCGTCCTTCCTGGACCGGCTGGCCCGGGACGTCTTCCCCCGCGGCACCCCCATCGACGACGCCCTGCGCGACGGCAGACCCAAGTTCATCGCCTCGCCCGAGGAGCTGGAGTCGCAGTACCCGGGGCTGGGCGCACTCGTCGCGCAGACCGGCAAGCGGGCCTGGGCCTTCGTGCCGCTGGCGGTCTCGGGCCGTCAGGTCGGCGGCTGCGTGCTCTCTTTCGACCGCCCCCGCCGCCTCGCGCCGGAGGAACGCACCCTGCTGATCGCGCTCAGCGGACTGATCGCCCAGGCTCTGGAACGGGCCCGGCTGTTCGACGCCGAGCACCTGCGCGCCCAGGCGCTGCAACGCGGCCTGCTGCCCAGCGCGCTGCCACGGCTGCCCGCCGTCACCACCGCCGCCCGCTACCTCCCGGCCGGTGAGGGCATGCTCGGTGGCGACTGGTACGACGTCATCCCGCTCTCCGCCGAGCGGGTCGCGCTGGTCATCGGGGACGTGATGGGCCACGGCCTGGCGGAGGCCGCCACGATGGGACGGCTGCGCACCGCCGTGCACACGCTGGCGTGGCTCGAACTGCCGCCCGACGAGCTGTTCTCCCACCTCAACGACCTGGTCATCGACCTCGGCGACGACTTCTACGCCACCTGCCTGTACGCCCTCTACGATCCGGCGACCGGCGCCTGCACCTTCGGCAGCGCCGGCCACCCGCCGCCCGCGATCGTCCGCCCCGACGGCACGGTGTACATCCCCGACCTGGTCGTCAACCCGCCGCTGGGCGCGGCCACCCCGCCCTTCGAGACGACGGAACTGACCCTGCCCGAGGCGAGCCTGCTGGTGCTGTTCACCGACGGGTTCGTGGAGTCGGCCGAGCGCGACATCGACAGCGGCGTCGCGCAGCTGGCCGGGGCACTCGCCGACGGCCGCGCCGGCGCGCCCGCAGGAGGCCTGGCGCCCGGGAGCCCGGACGCCGGGAGTCCGCCCGCCGAGGGCCTGCCCGGGGACGGTCGGCCCGGGCACGGACCGCCCGGGCACGGACCGCCCGGGGATCGGGGCGCGGGCGTCGGCGACCAGCGGGCCGAGGCCGAGCGCCTCGACCGCTTCTGCGAATCGCTCGTCACCGCGCTGCTGCCCGCGCCGGAGCGGACGAACGACGACGCGGCCGTGCTGGTGGCCCGCACCCATCTGCTCGCCGCCGAGAACGTGGCGTCCTGGCCGCTGCCCGAGGGCCCGGTCGCCGCCGGCCAGGCCCGCGAGCACGTCCGGCGCCAACTCACCGAGTGGCAGCTGGACGAGCTCCTGATGACCACCGAGCTGATCGCCAGCGAGCTGGTGGGCAACGTGGTGCGGCACGCCCGAGGGCCGGTGCAGCTGCGCCTGCTGCGGAGCCGGACCCTGATCTGCGAGGTCTCGGACGGCAGTCTCACCACGCCCCACATCCGCCGCGCCCGGGACACCGACGAGGGCGGCCGCGGACTCCAGCTGGTGGCCGCGCTCAGCCAGCGCTGGGGCACCCGCTACGCCTTCGACGGCAAGTGCATCTGGACGGAACAGCCGCTGCCCGACGTGGCGTAGCGAAGGTTCGCCGTGCCGCAGCGGGAGGTGCGCCGTGCGGCGTGCGCCCACACCCGTCCGGCGGGGATCGCCCTCGCGACTGTGCAACCACCGTGCAACCGGTCTGCAACTTCCGGCGAAACGGTCTTGCGCGTGGCCGCCCGGGGCGACAACCTGGAGTCACCGGTTGATGCACGGAGTGACGGGCGTGGGGGCCATGGCTGTCTGTGTTGAGCTGTCGACTGTCGGGACCGTACTCGCCGATGAGGCGGCACCCACACACCTGGAGTCAACCGGCCGACCGGCCCCGCCGGCGCCGCCGGCCCCTGCGATGGTGACCAGGGCCGGCACGGCACGCTGAGCCGGGCGTCCCGACGACGTCCGCGCCTCCCGACGATCTCCCGGGGTCCCGTGCGCCCCTCCACTTCGTGCCCCTCCCGGGCGCGGCCGCCGCAACCGGCCTCCGGCCCGCGCCCGGCACCCACCCCGAGCCCACCGAAACCCCTTCCGCAGCACCAGCGTTGGCCAGCCGCCTTCGGCGGCCCACCGATGGCCGGCCGCCGACCGAGGACGAGTACCGACAGACCCAAGAAGCGGAGTGAGCATGCCAGCTGCGATCATCGGACGTGAGGGGCCCCTGGCCGGGCGGCGGTTCCCGGTCGGCAACACACCGGTCACCTTCGGCCGCAGCAGCGACAGCCGCGTGGTGATCGCCAGCGGGAGCGCCTCGCGCCTGCACGCGGAGGTGCTCCGCGAGGGCGCGCGCTACGTGCTGTACGACCGGGGAAGCCGCAACGGGACGCTGGTGAACGGGAAGCAGGTGACCTCCCACGTCCTGGTGTCCGGCGACCTGATCACCATCGGCGGCGAGGTCTTCAGCTTCGAGCTCGCCGACGCGATGGAGACGGTCACGGATGTCCTGGCCGCCACGGCCCTCGCCCCGGAGCCCGTCCTGAGCGTCACCGTCTCGGGCGGCGGTCCGGTGGGCCTGGGCTTCGCCCTGCTGCTGGAGCACCTCATGGGCCGGCGGGTGGCCATCACGATCTACGACGGGCGCTGGACCCAGGACGGCTCACGGGTCGTCTGGAAGAGCGAGGCGCAGGGCAACGTCCGCCGCCAGCAGGTCGTGACCGTCCAGAGCCGCCAGTACCTCAACCTCCCCGAGGAGGTGCAGACACGGCTGTTCACCGCCGGTTCGTACTCCGAGATGTGGCCGGCCGGGCCGGACTCGGTGCGCGGCTACGGGCCACGCAACATCCGGATCGCCTACGTCGAGGACGTGCTGCTGGAGCTGGCGAACGAGAAGTCCGGCCGGATCCGCCTGGTTCCGGACAACTTCGACCCGACCGAACAGCGCGAGGAGGTGGTCAAGGACCACGTGCTCGCCATCTGCGAGGGCGGCCGCTCCCGGACCAGGGAGCACTTCACCGACAAGTTCGGCACCCCCGACACGTCGATCTACTCGCTGAACGGCCACCACGTCCAGGACGTCGTGCTGGGCCTGCGGGTGAAGTCGGACCTGCCGGACCCGATGGCCGTCCTGCTGACCGTGGCCCAGAACCGCTTCCTGCTCAACTCGCTGCGCGGCGAGGGCTTCCTGAACATGCGTCTCACCGACGCCGAGGCCCGGGAGGTGATCGGGGTCGACCCCGTCCGGCAGGTGTTCGAGCAGTGCGTCGCCTCGCGGCCCTGCCTGATGGGCCGCAACGAGGAGGGCGACTTCCGCTGCTCGACCCACGGCACGCTGTTCCTGCCCGCGCTGGTCAAGGGTTCGGCGCTGTGGAAGCGGGTGCTGGAGGGCCTGGTCCTCTTCGGCGTCGCCGAGGAGAACCTGAGCGCCGTCACGGGGTTCCGGCTCGACATGGTGCAGCGACCGCGGTTCACCGCCAGGCTCTACTCCGCCACGTCCGGCACCCCCGGGACGTACGGATTCCTGCTCGGGGACGCCGCCAACGCGATCCACTTCTGGCCGGGGCGCGGGCTCAACAGCGGCCTGGCGTCCGCCATCTCGCTGGCCCGTTCACTCGGCAACGCCTGGCGGGGGCACCCCTTCCGCGACGCCGACTTCGTCCGCCACGAGGCGGCGATGTCGATGCTCCAGTACCGGCACAAGAGCCGCGCCTGGAACTCGATGGTGACCACCGACGAGAACGGCGACAGCTGCGCGATCAAGGACAAGATCGCCCGGAGCATCGAGGCCGGCGAGACGGGCGACCGGGCGAACGGCAAGGTGAACGCTGCCGCCGACGGCGAGGCGAAGGGCGGGCTGGACGGCGGGCCGGATGGCGAATCGCGGATCGACGCGCTGATGGAACAGCTGCGGGGGATCCGGGACCGCCTGGCACCGCGGGTCCCGGGGATGCCGGACGACGCGACGCTCCGCGACCACCTGCGGAAGCTCAAGGGCGAGACCCTCCGCACCCTGCTCGCGAGCGGCGCCTGGGACACGATGATCGTCGGCGGCGAGGAGGTCGACATCGACATCTTCTACCGCCAGGTGCCCTCGCCCGCCGCCGCACCCGCCACCAAGTACCCGACGCCCGGCCGCACCAGCTGACCGCTCAGGCGGCCGCCTCCGCCGGCACCACCGGCGGAGGTGCCGCCGCCGACCGCCTACCGCCTACCGACCCGCGGCCACGCCCTGCGCCGCGGTGCTCGGCAGGGCGGCGCGCTCCCGCGCCACCAGATGGTCCACCACGATCTCGGCGTCCCGGCCGGCGCCGCCGATCAGCATCGAGCTGAACGCGCGCTGGAAGGCCAGGCCGGTGAAGTACAGCCCCGGCGAGCCCGACACGATGCCGGCCTCCTCCTGCGGCCAGCCGTCCTCCCGGAACACCGGAAGGTCGATCCAGTCGAAGTTCTGCCGGAACCCGGTGCACCAGACCACGTTCGCCACGTCCAGTACGCGGCCGCCCTCCAGCACCGGCCTGCCGTCCTGCACCCCGGTCGTCCTGGCGGTGACCCGCTCGACACCGGCCGCGGCCAGGTCTGGGGCCCTGACCCGGAGCAGCGGCCCGCCGTGGGTGCGGATCTCGGGGCGCAGCTTGCGGCCGATCGGGGTGCGGGTGGTGAGCACGTGGTCGGCCAGTAGCCAGAGCAGCGGGAAGAGGACGCGCATGACACGGGATTCGAGCGGGAACGGGATCTGCCCGGTGTCCCGGCCGCACAGCACGGTCGCGTGGCCGCCCGCGGACTCGTACGCGATGTCCGCGCCGGAGTGTGAGGCTCCGACGACGAGGACGGGCCCGTCGCACAGCTGGGCCTGGTTCCGGTACTCGCTGGAGTGCAGTTGCCGGATGGCGGGGTCGAGCCGGGCGGCGAACCCGGGGACGTACGGGGTGCGGCCGAAGGTCCCGGTGGCCACGATCACGTTCTCGGCCAGCAGCAGGCCGTCAGCGGTCGTGACCGCGTACCCGTCGCCGTCCCGGGTGACCCGCTGCACCCGGGTCTCCGTCCGGACCGGCAGCCGGAAGCGTCGCGCGTAGGCCTCCAGGAAGTCGGCGACCTGGTCCTTGCCGGGGAACGACCAGCCGGGCGCGGGGAAGCGCATGCCGGGCAGGCCGTCGTAGCGGGCCGGACTGTAGAGGCGCAGCGAGTCCCAGTGGCTGCGCCAGTTGTCGCCGATCCGCCGGCCGCCGTCCAGGATCACGAACTGCCTGTTCTGCCGCGCCAGGTGGTGGCCGGCGCAGAGACCCGCCTGGCCGGCGCCGATGATCACTGTCTCGTGGCGTTCGGTGTGCATCACTCCTCCTCCGGCAGGCCGGCCGGGTCGGGCCGGTCCGGGTTTCGCTGGCCACCGGTGCTCGGCGGATCGTCGGTGCTCCGGCGGTCGTCGGGTGTTCGGCGGCCTTCGAGGAGAGCGATCGTCCGCAGGTACAGCCGCTCGGCCTCGGCGAGGCGGCCGTGCGCGGCGCAGGAGGCTCCCAGAGCCTCAAGCGCCGGCGCGAGGCGTGGATCGTCGGGGCCGTGGGCGGCTTCGAGGAGCAGGACCAGTCGGCGCAGTCCGCGCTCGGCGGGCGTTCCGCTCGTCGTGGGGCTTCCGTAGCTGTCCATCGTCGGTTCCCGGTCTCGGTGGCTTCGGAATCGACGCTACGGGGCTGGGTGGCGCACGGCTTCGGGAGATTCATGCACATCGGCCCCGGACGGCATGGGTCATTGTGCGCAGGAGACGCGCAGGAGCGGGCTGCGGGAAGCGGCGCGTACGGCCCGGATGCCGGCCCGCCCGGTGCGCCGGCGGGCCGCGGCCGTCACCGCGTCAGGCCGTGCTCATAGGCGTAGGCCGCCGCGGCAGTGCGCGAGCCGGCGTCCAGTTTGGTGAGGATGTTGCTGATGTGCCGGGCGACGGTCTTCTCGCTCAGGACCAGCTCGCGGGCGATGGCCTGATTGCTCTTCCCGGCCGCGACCAGTCGCAGCACCTCCAGCTCGCGCGGGGTGAGGCCGGCCGGGCCGCCGACGGCCGCCCGGGGCCGGCGGACCAGCCGCTGCGCCCGCGCCCGGTCCGGCTTCGCGCCCAGCCCGGCGAACGTCTGCACCGCCGCGTCGAGCTCCAGGTCGCCGGTGTCCTCGTCACCGAGTGCCCGGCAGGCCAGGGCCACCAGGACCCGGGCTCGCGCGGCCTCGTACGGGACGTCGAGATCCCGCCACAGCGTCCAGGACCGCCGCGCGGCCGTCAGGGACGCGGCCCCCGCTCCCTCCGCCAGCTCGACGGCGGCCCGGGCGTAGGCACTACGGGCGTGCAGGGCGGGCCGGTCGTAGGTCTCGGCGATCGCGGCCAGCTCCGCCGCCGCCTCGCCCGCCGTCTCCCGCGCCGTCTCGCTGTCTCCGGCCTCCAGCACGGCCTCGACGTAGGCGGGCAGCAGCTGGGCCCTGAGCAGCCGGTCAGCCGTCTCGGCCATGGCTCGGCGCAGCCCGGCGACGGCGGCCTCCGGCTGCTGGCGCGCCAGGCTGAGCCGGGCCCGGCCCGGCTGGGCGTCGCAGCCGTAGCGGCAGGCCTGGCGGTAGGCCTCCTCGGCGTCCGCCTCGTCGCCGCGCAGCCGGTGGATCTCTCCGAGCTGGTAGTAGGCCATCCCGGCCAGCATCTCGCCGAAGCCCTGGGTCAGCCGCTCGCACGCGTTCCGCGCCTGGACGGCCGCTCGCGGCCAGTCGCCCGTCAGCTGGAGGAGCTCCGAGCGGTGGACGAGGCAGAGCCCGGAGTAGCCGCCGGTGAACTGCGGCCGGGCTTCGAGCCAGGCGTCCAGCGCAGCCGTCCACTCGCGGGCCCGGCGTACCTCCTGGAGCTCCTGGCAGGCGGCGACGACACTGCAGTAGACCCATCCGGTCACCCGCGGTGAGGTCTCGCCGGCCGTCACGGCGACCATGGCCTCGTCCAGCAGCGCGAGCCCGTCCTCGACGCGGCCCTCCTTGATCCGCACCCGGCCCTGGAGGTGGGCGGCGACGACCGCGAGGTCGCGGTCACCGCACCGGTCGGCCGCCTCCAGCGCCCTCGCCGCCGTCGCGTGGGCCGCCGTCCAGTCCCCGTCGTCGAACTGCCGCTCGGCCTCCGGAATGAGCAGGTAGCCGGCCTCGGCGCACCCCGGGTCCGACTCCGCCAGCCGCGCGGCCCGTGCGAGCCAGCCGCCCGCGTGCGCGAACTCGCCGCGCATCAGCAGTACTTCGTGCAGCCAGAAGGCGCAGCGGATCGCCTCGCCGATGTCCGCGGCCCCGGCGCGCACGAGGTAGGCGCGCTGGAGGGCGTCCGCGGCCTCCTCTCCCCTGCCGAGGAGTTGCGCAGCCTCGGCGTACGCCTCCAGGTCGTCGACGCCCAGCGCCGCCAGCCGGTCGCAGGCGGCGAACGTCTCGTACGCGTCCTGCCACTCCTGCTTGCGATGCGCCGTCCGAGCGGCTGCCAGGGCATCTCGCGTGCCCATGACACCTCCGGCCCTGCAAGGAATCCTGCTGACTTCCATTACACCGGACAGTCGGCCCGGAGTCGACGTGGCACCACGCTTCGCGGTCGTACCCGTCGGCGCACCGGGCCGAGCTGCCCTGGCCGCAGCCGAGCACCTCTGCGTCAGGGCCGGTCGAACCAGGTGAACGACGCGATCCGCCAGCCCTGCGACGTGCGGACGAACTGGATGGACTTGGTCCCGGCTCCCTCGAAGGGCTTGCCGTCCAGGATCCCGGACTTGCGGTACTCGCCGAAGCGCGAGGCGATGTCACCCGCGATCTCGGTCCGCTCCGAGGTCTCCCACTCGTTGAACTCGACCAGCCGGCCGTCGCTCAGCAGCCGTTGGCGAGGCTCGATGAACTCGTCCACGGTGTAGACCGTGAACTGCGGGCCGGTCATGACGATCACGCCGCCCGGAACGACCAGCCTGCGGATCCGGGCCACGTCGGCGGCCCGGCCGCCCCGGTTGTCGAAGGCGCCGAAGAACTCGGCGGTCACCACATCGATCTCGACCTTGGACATGGCGTGACAGTAACAGCGAAGGACGCCGGACACCGGCGGTCCCGAGAAGCCGCTCAGGGCGGCGGTCGAACTTCCCTGGTGGGACGACCGCACGCGCCCGTGCCGGCCCGGGCGTTCCCCGGCCGGCACGGGCGCGTATGAAGTCCGTCCGCCCGTCAGACGGCCGGGAACAGCTCGGCGTCGGGCTTGAGGAGCTGACCGGGCTTGGGCGCGGCCTGGTCCACCAGATAGGACGTGACCAGTGCGTTCAGCGCCTTGCTCCGGCCGACCGCGCAGTGCTCGATCGAGTCGACGGTGACCAGCACGGCGTTGCCCAGCTGGCTCTGCATGCGCTCGGCGAACTTGTACTGGGTGGCCGGATCGAAGAGGTTGCCGATCACCATCACGGGAGTAGCGGTCTTCTTGTTCCACGGGCCGGCGTACCGCTCCGCGTCACGGGCGGGCGCCGGCCAGCTCGCACACGCCGGCGCGTCGAACGCCTGGTACCGGCCGAAGGTCGGCGCCTGGAGCTCCCAGGCCCGGGCCAGGTTAGCGAACACCCTCGGGTTCGACGGGTACGGCTTGTCCTGGCAGTTGACCCCGAAGTAGGAGTCGTCGGCGGTGTACGGCGTGTCCGCCGGGGCCTCCCGCAGCGCCCCCTGGACCGTCCTGGCCAGCACGCTCGCGTCGGCCGGGTTCTGCGGGGCCGTCAGGCTGGGCGAGGCGGCCTTGGGGTGGATCACCTCGTACAGCGCCTGGAGCGAGGTGGCCAGCGGTGCCAGCCGGCTCTGCGCGTACAGGGCGTTGGCGACCTGGCTGGTGAAGCTGCTCAGCGTGACCTGCGAGCCGTCCGCCAGGGCGACCGGGCCGGTGCGCAGGTGGTCGCGGATCGCGTCGAACTTGGCCCGGGTGTCTCCGTCACCGAAGGCGCAGCGCGGCGCCCCCGCGGCCTTGCAGCGCTTCAGGTACTCGTCCAGGGCGAGTTCGAAGCCGCCCGCGGCCCGCTGCCGGTCGTACTCCAGGCCGTTGCTCAGCCTCAGCTGCGGGTCGACGTTGCCGTCGACGATCACGGCGCGCACCTTGCCGGGGTACATGTTGGCGTAGGTGGCGCCGATCAGCGTGCCGTAGGAGAAGCCGGCGAAGGTGAGCTTGGCGTCGCCCACGCCCTGGCGCATGCGGTCGAGGTCACGGACCACGTTCATGGTCGACATGTGCTCGATCAGCGGGCCCGCGTGGCTGTTGCAGGAGTCGGTGTAGTCCTCGGTGGCGTCCAGCGTGGTTTCGATCTCCGCCCGGGTGACGGGCACCCCGGTCATCCGGTTGAACACCGCGTCGGCTTCCTCCTGGGTCCCGAAGCACCTGAGCGGGTTGCTCCGGGCGACACCGCGGGGGTCGAAGCCGATCAGGTCGAAGCGCTCCTGGACCTGGGGGTCGAACCGGCCGGTGGTCGCCCAGAGGTAGCCGCTGCCGCCCGGGCCACCGGGGTTGAGGAACAGCGAGCCGATCCGCCTGGCCGGGTCGCCGGCCCGGCGGCGCATCATGGCGATGCCGATCTTCTCGCCCGAGGGGTGGTCGTAGTCGAGCGGCACCGGGTAGACGGCGCAGTCGTAGATCTGCGGATCCGGCTTGGAGGGATCGGGGTTGCACGGTGTCCAGACCACCGGCTCGGCCCTCTGCTCGGCGGCCGCCGCGATCTCCGCGGTCGGCGCGGGAGCCGCCGAGGCCGCGGCGGCGGTACCGGTGACGAGGGCTAACGTACAGGCGAACGCGACCGTCAGATGGGATATGCGGGACAAGGAACCTCCTCGGTTGCTGCAGAAGCGGGCTCAGCCTGTCAGTCGGCGATCGTGAGCGGAAGAGCGCGAACGCGCCGTAAATCCTCCGGAGATCGGCCACATCCGGAGCGCAATGTTCTGTGAATTGACCGGATTTGACGACAGATCACCTGGTGGCACGGTGACCACCGCCGTCGGGCGAACACCCGGGCTCCTACGGGCGGGCGGCCCTCCGCGACGCCCTCTCCGCCCTCGCCGTGCCCCGCACACACGTCGGCCCGGGCCGTGGCCCGGGCCGACGAGGTGGCGAGGTGGTGGGGTGGTGGGGGTGGCTAGGCGGTGGGGGTGGCGAGGTGGTGGGGGTGGCGAGGCGGCGTCACCAGCGGTCGTGGACCTGCGGGCGGATCCGGCGGTCGTACAGCTCGCGTACGGCGTCGAGGGTCGGTCCGGGCAGCGGATCGAGGGCGGCTGCGGCCGCGTTGGCGCGGGCCTGGCCCGGGTTGCGGGCGCCGGGGATCACCGTCGTCACGCCCGGCTGCTGGACGATCCAGCGCAGCGCGGTCTGCGCCGGGGTGGCGCCCTCGGGGGCGAGGGCGGCGAACTCCGCCGCCGCCTCGACGCCCGTCGTGAAGTCGACGCCGGAGAACGTCTCGCCCTGGTCGAAGGCCTCGCCGTGGCGGTTGTACGTGCGGTGGTCGTCCGGGGCGAACGCGGTCTGCGTGGTGTAGCGCCCCGAGAGCAGCCCGGAGGCGAGCGGGACCCGGGCCAGGATGCCCACCCCGGCCGCCGCGGCGGCCGGCAGCACCTGCTCCAGCGGCTTCAGGCGGAACGCGTTGAGGATGATCTGCACACTCGCGACGCCGGGCCGGCCGATCGCGGTCATCGCCTCCGCGCAGGTCTCCACACTGACGCCGTACGCGGCGATCCGCTCCTCGGCGACCAGGACGTCGAGGGCGTCGAACACCTCGCCGGAGGAGTACACCGGGGTCGGCGGGCAGTGCAGCTGCACCAGGTCGAGCCGGTCCGTGCCCAGGTTGGTCCGTGAACGGTCCGACCAGGAACGGAAGTTCGCGAGGTTGTAGTGCTCCGGCCGCTGCTCGGCCCGGCGGCCGAACTTGGTGGCGACGAACACGCCCGCGTCCGGACGGCCCCTCAGGTAGCGGCCGATCAGCTGCTCGCTGCGGCCGTCGCCGTACACGTCGGCGGTGTCGAAGAGGGTGACACCGGCCTCGACGGAGGCGTCCAGGACGGCGAGGGCGTCCTCCTCACGGACGTCACCCCAGTCCGCGCCGAGCTGCCAGGTGCCGAGTCCGACGACGGAGACCGGTCGGCCGGTGCGGCCGAGTACGCGCTGTTCCATCCGGCCAGCCTCTCACCCCGGCGCGCCGGGCGGCCCGCACCGAGGCCGCGTGTCCGGCACCCGGCGCCGCCCGGGTGCCGGCCCGCTCGCGTGGGCCCACCCGCTGCCGGGTCGGGCCCGGCCCGGCACCGGGACCTGTGGCCCGCCGCCGGCTCCGGTACCGGGACATCCGGGCGCTCCCAAGGCTCGGCGCCCGGGACCGGAACGGGCCGCAGAGACGGCCCGTGCCCCAGGCGTCCGGGACGACGGGTGGCGGTGGAGACCGAGCCCGGTTCACCGGGTGACCTCATCGCCATCGCCGACCAAGGGGAGCCGCCATGTCCGGACAGTCCGTCCTCGCCCGCCACGACACCCGTCGCGCCGTCTGCCTGCCGGACCTGCTCCAGCAGCAGGTGTCCGCGCAGCCGGACGCCACGGCCGTGACCGGTGGCGGCGAACGCCTCAGTTACCGGCAGCTCGGGGAGGCCGCCGGTGTGCTCGGCGCCCAGCTGTACCACCTGGGCGTGCGCGCCGACGACTGCGTCGGCCTGTACGTCGAACCGTCCCTGGAGCTGATGATGGGGGCCTGGGGAATCCTGTACGCGGGCGCCGCCTACCTGCCGCTGTCCCCGGAGTACCCCGCCGACCGGGTCCGCTACATGATCGAGGACAGCCGGACCCGGGTGATCGTCACCCAGGAGCACCTGCGGGCCCGGCTGGCCGAGCTGACCCCGCAGGGCACGCTGATCGTCACACCGAACGACGGGCACGACGCACACGGCGGGCCCGGCGAGAGTGGCCTCGCCGCCGCGCACCCGATCCCGTACCAGAGCCATGGCCCGGGCGGGCCGCCGCCGGCCCCCGCCCCGAGTCGCTGGCGTACGTCATCTACACCTCCGGCAGCACCGGCCGGCCCAAGGGCGTGATGATCGAGCACCACAGCATCGTGTCCCAGCTGCGCTGGCTGGTCGCCGCCGGACACCTGGGTACCGGTGCCACCGTGCTGCAGAAGACGCCGATGAGCTTCGACGCGGCGCAGTGGGAGATCCTGGCGCCCGCCGGCGGCGCGCGGGTCGTCATGGGCGCACCGGGCGTCTACCGCGATCCGGAGGCCCTCTCGAACTCGTAGGTCTCCGCGACGATCCGCGTGATCCGGCGCCAGCGCGTACCCACTCCTGTCCGTCCCCCACCCGATCGCTGCCGGATCCGGGTGCCGCGGACCCGGCAGGTCCCGGGGGCCGTGGTCAGGGCGTGTAGGTACCGGTCTTGACGGTGGCCCAGGAGCCGCCCCTGACGGTGGACACCGTCAGCTGCCGGTTGAGGGTGTCGCCGTACTCGTCGAAGGCGACGCGGCCGGTGACGCCGTCGAACGCCACACCGGCCATGGCCTTGACCACCCTGGCCCGGGCGTCGACGGGCAGCGCGCCGCCGTTGGCGGCCACCACGCTCCTGACCGCCTCGATGACGGCCCAGACCGAGTCGTACGCGTAGCCGCCGTACGAACCGGGATCCTCCGGATAGCCGGCTGCCCGGTACTGGGACAGGAACGACTTGGCGCTGGGCAGCTCCTGCGGCGGGGCGCCGACGGAGCTGGCCAGGTCCCCCTCGGCCTTGGGGTTGAGGCTGATGAACTCGGGGGCGTAGATGCCGTCGCCCCCCATCAGGGGGACGTTCGCGCCCGCCTGCTTGAGCTGCTGGGAGAGCGCCGCCGCAGCCGGGTAGTCCCCGCCGTAGTAGACGGCGTCGGCCCCGGAGGTCTTGACCCGCGCGGCGAGGGTCGGGAAGTCGCGGTCGTCGGGGTTGGTGTGTTCCGTGCCCACCACCGACCCGCCGAGCCTGGTGAACTCGCTGCTGAAGCCCGCCGCGAGGGAGGCGCCGTAGCTCTTCTTGTCGTCGATGACGAAGAGCCTGGTCTTCCGGGCTTCCTTGTAGAGGTACTGGGCGGCGAACGGCCCTTGGGCCGCGTCCGTGGTGACGGTACGGAAGTAGGTCTTGTACGGGCGGGACTTGCTGCCCTTGGCCCAGTCGGCGCCCTGGGTCAGCACCGGGTTGGTGTTCGCCGGCGAGACGTCGACCAGGCCCGCCTGGTCGAGCACGCCCAGCATGGACTGGGCGACGCTGGAGTTGAGCGGCCCGACCACCCCGAGCACCTTGTTGTCGCCGACGAACTGGCCCGCGTTCTGCTCGCCCTTCGCGGGCTGCGCCTGGTCGTCCAGGGCCTTCAGCTCGAAGGTCACTCCGGGCACGTACCGGGTCTGGTTGGCGGTCCTCACCGCCAGCTCGGCGGAGTTCTTGAGGCTCAGCCCGAACGCGGCCAGGCTGCCGCTGAGCGGCGCGTCCAGCCCGATCGCCACGGTGACGGCGGCGGCCGGGCCGCCGCCGTTCGCGGCCGCGCTGCTCGCCCCACCCGTCCCGCCGCTCGCACCCGCCGAGTCGTCCCCGGCGAAGGTCTTGGCCACGATGCCGCCGATGGCGGCCACGACCAGGGCCACGGCCACGACGGTTGCCCGCCGAGCCACGGAGGGCCGCCGTGACGCAGCCGCCGTGAGGTCCGGCCGGCGGTAGGTCACCGACGGGAACGACCCCGCGCCGCCCACCGCCGGGGAGGGCCTGGACGGCGTGGACGGAATGGACGGCGTCGACGCAATGGACGGCGTGCCCGCGTCGGGACGCTGGCCTTCCGGTGGCGCGCCGTGCGGGCCGGGCGCCGGCGTGCCGAGCGGCGGCGGCGCCGGATCGGATGCGCGAGGCACCGGCGGGGTCCCGCGCCTCTCCGGCGGCGGAAGGTGCGAAGCGGGGCTGTCGTCGGGGTCCGGCGCCACGGGCTCCGGGGCGGGGTGCGGGGTCGGGACGGGGACCGGAGCCGGCCGTGGGAGGGGCGTCGGCGATGGAAGGGGCGTCGAGGTCGTGCCCGACTCCCGGAGCGCCTCCGCCAGCAGCCCGACCGCCCCGGCGAGACTCACGCGCTGTGCCGGGTCCTTGGTGAGGAGCGCCTCCAGCACCGGGCCGAGCGGGCCGGCCTCGGTCGGCGGCCGGTGCGGGCGGGTGAAGACGGCGATGGCGAGGGCGTGCAGGCCCTCCGCGTCGAACGGCGGACGCCCCTCCACCGCGTGGTAGAGCGTGGCTCCGAGGGCCCACAGGTCGTTGGCGGGCGTGGGGCGCTTGCCCTCCAGCTGCTCCGGCGGCATGTACATCGGGGTGCCGATGACGGCACCGCTGTGGCTGAGCCTGGTGGAGGCGTCGGCGAGATGGGCGATGCCGAAGTCGGTGAGGACGACCCGGTCCTTGGACAGCAGGATGTTGTCCGGCTTGATGTCCCGGTGGACGATCCCCGCTCCGTGCGCCTCCGCGAGGGCGCCGAGCATCGCGGCGCCGATCTCGGCGACCCGCCGGACGGGCAGCCGGCCCTGGTCACGGATCGCGGCGGCGAGGGACTGCCCGCGGACGAACTCCATCACGATGACGGGCGAGCCGTTGTGCTCGACCACGTCGTGGATGGTGATGATGCCGGGATGGCTCAGGGTGACCGCCGCACGGGCCTCGCCGGTGAAGCGCTTGAGCAGCCTGCCGCGCTCGCCGTCCTCCAGCCCCGGGGGGAAGAGGATCTCCTTGACGGCGACCTCCCGGCCGAAGAGGTGCTGGTCGGTGCCGCGCCAGACGCGGCCCATCCCGCCCTGGCCGATCCGTTCGACCAACTGGTAACGCCCGGCGATGAGGTCCGCGTTCTCCTGGGTCACGCGCCATACTTTAGGGGGCCGCGCGGCACTCGCGGGCGGGATTCGCGGCCCGGGTGATCAGCCCGTCCGGGCCCGCGCCGCAGCTCAGCACCTCGCCCGGACACCGGCCCGGCGCCGGGTCAGTTCCGTTCACTCCCATCCGAGTTGTCCGCGGGCCCACGCCACGGCCCTTCCGCGTCCGCGGTCAGCCGACGTGCACCCGGGGGCGGCGGCTGCGGTCCGGCTCGGCCTCCCGCAGCACCTCCCGGGTGACGGGTGCGACCTCGCCCTGGCCGAACAGGAAGAACCGCAGGAACTGCGCGAACGGGTTGCCCTCGGTCCATTCGAAGTAGATGTGCGGCTGCTGCCCGGTCGCGTCCCGCACGTGCAGCAGCAGCGCGGCGAGCGCGTTGGGGATGCTGGAGTGCTCCAGGGTGAGGACGCGGTAGCGCTCGTGCATCGCCTCGCCGTGGATCCTGAGTTCCGCCTCGAAGTCGGACGGGTCGAGGATGGTGACCTCCACGAAGATCAGGTCGTCCTCGGCGGGGATGTCGTTGTCGCCGCGGATCTGGTGCAGCTTGTCCCGGTACTCCGCCAGGTCGCGGCTGTCGGGCTGGTTGGCGATCAGACGGATGGTGCGGTGCGAGCAGTCCCGCACGAAGCGCGCGGCGACGTCGTCGAGGACCACGTCGGTGACCCGCAGTTCGAACGCCCGGGCGAGCCGGGAGGCCAGCGAGACCAGCACGATACCGGCGATGAAGCAGGCACTGATCTTCACGCCGTCGGGCCGCTCGGCGATGTTGACGGCGGTGGTGTACACGAAGACGGCCGCGATGACGGCGAAGCCCACCGTCCAGTGGCGCTCGCCCGCCTTGCGGGCCGCGATGGTGACCGCGATGGCGGCCGAGGTGATCAGGACCAGGACGCCGGTGGCGTACGCGCCGCCCTGCTTGTCGACGCTCGCGTCGAAGATCCACGTCACCAGGAAGGCGATCGCGGTGAGCACCAGCACCATCGGGCGCACGGCGCGCGCCCAGTGCGGCGCCATGCCGTAGCGCGGCAGGTAGCGGGGCATCAGGTTGAGCAGACCGGCCATCGCGGAGGCCCCCGCGAACCACAGGATGGCGATGGTGGAGGCGTCGTACACGCTGCCGAAGGCGTTGCCGAGGTACTCGTGGGCCAGGTACGCGAGCGCGCGGCCGTTGGCGGGGCCGCCCGGTTCGAAGTCGTCGGGCGGGATGAGCAGGGTGGTGATGAAGCTGGTGGTGATCAGGAAGACACTCATGATCGCGGCGGCCGTGGTGAGCAGCTTGCGGGCACCACGGATCCGCCCGGTCGGCTGCTCCTCGGTGTCGCCCTCGTCGCCCTCGATGTGCGGCATCACGGCGACGCCGGTCTCGAAGCCGGACAGGCCCAGCGCCAGCTTCGGGAAGACCAGCAGGGACACCCCGACCATGGCGACCACGTTGCCGTGCTCGGCGGTCAGCGCGTGCGTCCAGTCCGTGATCACGTGCGGCGCCGTCAGGACGTGCCACAGCCCGACCGCCACGACCACCACGTTCAGCCCGAGGTAGACCGCGACCAGGAACACGGCCAGGCCGATCGCCTCGGTGAAGCCCTTGAGGAAGACCGCCCCGAGCATGGCCACCAGGATCATGGTGATCAGCACCTGACGGCCGTGCAGCGCCCCGGTCAGGTGCGGGTTCTCCACCAGGTGCGCCGTGGCGTCGGCGGCCGACAGGGTGATGGTGATCAGGAAGTCGGTCGCCGCGAACCCGAGCAGCGCGAGCACGAACAGCTTCCCCTGCCAGAACGACAGCAGCCGCTCCAGCATGGCGATCGAGCCCTCGCCGTGCGGGCTCTCCCGCGCCACCCGCCGGTAGACCGGCAGCGCCCCGCACAGGGTGACCAGCACCAGCACGATGGTCGCCACCGGGGAGAGCAGCCCGGCCGCGAGCGCCGCGATGCCCGGCTGGTAGCCGAGGGTCGAGAAGTAGTCCAGACCGGTCAGGCACATCACCCGCCACCAGCGCTGCCCGTGCTGCGCGGGGGCCTGGGCGTGCGGGCCGGGGTGCTGCTTGGCCATGTCGGACAGGCCTTCGAGCAGCCAGGCCCGGAACCGCTGCCGTACCGACGGCGCGGAACCGCGAGCGCCCGAAGCTGAGGTCACCACCTTGCACTCCCGTCGAGAGCAGTGAGCAGCCTGGCCGCAGGACGAGCGGCCGGCCCAGCGTATGCGAGCCACCCCCCTCGGCCTGCGCGAACACCGGCGGGCGCCCCCGCCGTCACCCCAATAGCGGGTCGATGGGATCGACGGCGGGAGCCGATCACCACAACTCGGACGCCTGCCCCCGCCGGGCGCCCGGCGGGGGCAGGGGGCACGGCCCTCAGGCGCCGTGGCCCGCGGGCGCGCCCGCCCACGCGGCCAGCGCGGCGTCGCGCCCGCTCGGGCGGGCGGCGTCGTCGTCGGCCCGGGTGGCCCAGGCGATGTGGCCGTCGGGCCGGATCAGGACCTCGGCCACCCCGTCCAAGGCGGCATGGCGGTCGTACCGCCGGGCTGTGACGGCACGGACGCGGGTGCCCCGGCCGCCGGTGAGGCCCGCAGGCCGGTCCGGGTCTGCGGCGAGGCCGAGCAGGACGAAGCCTCCGCGATGCAGCAGCTCGTACACGCGGGTCGCCTTCGAGCCGGCGACCGTCAACCCGGCGTCCGGCATCCGGCGCCCCACCAGGGGGTCGGTGTCCGCGTCCCCGTCCGCCGGCGGGTAGGCGGTGCTCAGCGCGGAGACCTGACCGGCCAGACGGCGGTTGACCTCCTCGATGCCGAGCAGTTCGTCGAAGAGCCTGCGCAGCGCGGCGGCGGGGCGCTGGTACTGCGGGACGAGGGTCAGCTCCGCCAGCAGGGTCTGGACCTCGGTGTTCTCGGTGACGGCCAGTCCCACGGGGTGGCGCTCCCGGTGGTAGCTGCCGAGCAGTCCGGGCGGCGCCCAGCCGTTGATCACGGCGGCCAGCTTCCAGCCCAGGTTCATGGCGTCCTGGAGTCCGGTGTTCAGGCCTTGGCCGGCCGCGGGGAAGTGAATGTGCGCGGCGTCGCCGGCGAGCAGGACGCGGCCGCAGCGGTAGCGCTCGGCGAGCCTGGTGGCGTTGCCGAAGCGCGACAGCCAGCGCGGCTGCGCCACACCGAGGTCGCCGCCGCAGAGCCGGATCAGGGCGGCCCGGAACTCCTCCAGCGTCACCGGCTCGGCGGCCGGGGTCCGCATCCGCTCCGGATCCATGAGGACGAAGCGGGTCAGGCCGTCCTCCAGCGGGACGACGAGCAGGCCGCGGGCCCGCGCCTAGTCCAGGGCGGCGGGATCCGCGCCGACCACCGCGAAGTCCCCGAGCACCCCGGTCAGCGTCTCCGCGGTGCCGGGGAACCCGATGCCGGCGGCCTCTCGCACCGTGCTGCGGGCGCCGTCGCACCCCACCGCGTACGCGGCGCGCACGGTCTCGTTGCCGCCGCCCCCAGGCCCGCGGAGCCGTACCTCGACCCCCTCGGCGTCCTGACGAAGCCCCACGGTCTCGTACCCGCGGCTGATCTCCACCCCGAGTTCGCGTGCCCGCTCCTCCAGCAGCGCCTCCGTGCGGGCCTGGGCCAGGAACAGGGTGTAGCCGTGGCGGCTGTCCAGAGCGGCGAAGTCGAGGCGGGTGTCGAGGGCCGCGAAGTGCCAGCCCGGCACCGTCCTGCCGCAGGCCAGGAAGCGGGGCGCGAGGCCGCGCAGGTCCATCAGCTCCACGCTGCGCGGATGCAGCGTCAGCGCGCGGGAGTCCCGCTGCGGTTCGGTGCGGCGCTCCACGATCCGGGTCCGCACACCCGCCAGCGCCAGCTCGCAGGCGAGCATCAGCCCGGTCGGCCCGCCGCCCACCACGATCACATCGATGTCCATCGGAGATGCTCCCTCGGATTTAGTGAACAGCGTTCACGTGAACGCTGTTCACTATAGTGAGCCCCATGAGCTCCCCGTCAACCCCCGCACGAGGCCGCCCCGCCCGGCTCGACCCCGACCGCACCGTCGGGACAGCCCTCGAACTGCTGGACGAAGCCGGGCTGGACGCCCTGACCATGCGACGCCTCGCCGACGCGCTGGGCGTCCAGGCCGGCGCGCTGTACCGCTACTTCGCCACCAAGCAGGACCTGCTGACGGCGATGGCGGAACGGATGCTGGCCGATGCCGGCACTCCCCCGGCAGCGGCAGCGACCCCTGACGCCGACTGGAGCGAGCGGCTGGCCGACCTCGCCAGGGCGATGCGCGCGGCGCTGCTCGCCCGTCGCGACGGCGCCCGGGTCTTCGCCGGTACGCACTCGACCGGGCCGCACACCCTCGGCTTCGCCGAGACGATGATCGGCGTGCTGCGCGAGGCCGGCTTCGATGACCGGGACGCGGCGCACACCCTCATGGCGGTGGCCAACTTCACCGTCGGCCACACCCTGGAGGAGCAGGCCGCCCTGCGGCCCGGCAGCGGGGATCCCGCCGACCCGGAACGCCTGTGCCAGGCCGTGACCGTGACGCCGGGCCGGTTCCCCCACCTCGCCACGGCGCTGCCCACCCTGACCGGTACCGACTTCACCGCCGGCTTCGAGTTCGGCCTCCGCGTCCTCGTCCAAGGCCTGCGCACGCTGGACCGGACCGGGCACCGGCACGGATACGCGGCCGGGCACGGCGGCGGAGGCCGGGAGCGCTCCTGACCGCACCCGGCCGGCCACCGCCCGCGCACGAGGTCCGGCGCACCGGACAGGACGGTCCGGAGAGCCCACGGGAAGAGCAGCGAGCCCGTCCTCCACACGTGACCCGCCGGCGTCCCGAACCCGGCCCGGGGGGTCGCCGTACCACGGACCGTCCGCCCAGGGTGGGGAATTCGCGGGCAGACCCCCCGCATGGGCGAACCGGGCCCCGCAGGAGGGAAACACGGGCCCGCGGCGGCGAAAATCTGGTGCCAGCACCGCTACTTCGGCTCTGCCCGACACACCCCGCCGCACCACGGTCGGCGAGGGCCGGCGCGGGCGTCGGGACATGCGAACCAGAGCTGCCACGCCGCCGGAGCCGGCCCCCGTCCGCCCTTCCGTACTCTTTCGATCGTTTGAGGATGCTGATGCTTAGTGCTGGATCGTCACCCGTGGACCGGCGCTCCGCTCCCGTTCTCGTGTGGCTCCTACCCACGGTCGTGACGGCGGCGGCCGCCGCCGTCGCCGTGTCGCTGGCCTCGGCCGGCGCCCGCGCGGGTGTCCTCTGGTGCGGGGTGGTGGGCACCGCGGCGGTGGCGGTGGTGGCCGCCGAGGCGGCGCGCCGGGGGCGCGCGCTGGCGGCGCTGCGCCGGCAGTACGCCCGGCAGGAGAACGAGCTGCGCCGACGGCTGGCCCGGCAGGAGAGCGAGACGGCCGAGCTGGCCGCGGTCGCGCTGCCCGAGGCCGTCGCCCGGCTCCAGCGCGGCGAGTTCACCGAGGACGTGCTGAAGGCGTACGAATCCCACGACACCGTCGTCGGTGCGGAGTTCCAGGCCGCCCGGCACTCCGTGCTGCGAACCGTCCTGGACGCCGTCGACAACGAGGAGGGCATGCGCGAGTCCGCCCAGCGGGCCTTCGTCAACATCGCCCGCCGCGTCCAGGCGATCATCCACCGGCAGGCCCAGGACCTGCGCGAGATGGAGGACCGGCACGGCAACGACCCGGCCGTCTTCGACGACCTGCTGCGCCTGGACCACGGCAACGCGCTGATCGGCCGGCTCGCCGACAGCATCGCCGTCCTCGGCGGCGCCCGCCCCGGCCGGCAGTGGAGCAGGTCGGTGCCGCTGTACAGCGTGCTGCGCGGCGGTATGTCGCGAATCCTGGACTATCAGCGGGTGGAACTGCACCCGGTGTCCGAGGTGGCCGTGGTCGGACCCGCCGTCGAACCGCTCATCCACGCGGTCGCCGAGCTGCTGGACAACGCCACCCGCTACTCCCCGCCGCAGACGAACGTGCACCTGACCGCCGTCGAGGTGCAGACCGGAATAGCGATCGAGATCGAGGACGGCGGCCTCAGCCTCAGCGAGGAGGGCCGGGCCCGCGCCGAGCGGATGCTGAAGGAAGCACAGGCCGGCATCGACCTCAACGACCTCGGCGAGACGCCCCGGCTCGGCCTCGCCGTGGTCGGCCGGCTGGCGAAGGCGTACGGCTTCCAGGTCTCGCTGCGCCCCTCCGCCTACGGCGGTGTGCGCGCCGTGCTGATCGTGCCCCAGAAGCTCATCACCACGGCGCCCGCCACCGGCCGGGCCCACGGCATCGGCGTCACCGGCAGCCCCCGGCCGGCCCCGACCGCCACCACCCGGCCCGCGGGTGGACCGCGGCCGTGGGGGTCGAGGACGGTACCGGCGGCCTCCTCCGCGGGGTCGTCCTTCGGGTCGGGGTCGTCGTTCGGGTCCTCCCCCGGCGGCCGGCGGGGCTTGTCACCGGCGGACGACGAGGTCCCGGTGGTGAGCGAGTGGACCCCGAACGGCCTGCCCCAGCGCCGGCGCCACGCCGCGCCGTCCCGGCGGAGCACCCCCGGGCCCGCCAGGGCCCCCGAGCCGCCCCCGGCGCCGGTACAGCCCGGTATGTGGCTGGCCGCGTTCAACGAGGGGGTGAACGGCCACGCGCCGTCCACCGGTACGGCCAGCCACACCAGTGAAGAGTCGGCAGCAGGGAAGGGCGAGCAGTGATTCAGCAGCGGGCCAACATGGACTGGATGCTCAAGGAGCTGGCGGACGGCGTTCCGCACACCCGCCACGTCATCGTGCTCTCGGCCGACGGCCTGCGGATCGCCCAGTACGGCGCCGACAACGACACCGCCGACCGGCTCGCCGCCGCCTGTGCCGGGCTGCAGAGCCTGGCCGCCGCGGTGGGACACGAGTTCCCGCACGGCAACGGCCTGATGCGGCTGGTCGTGATCGAGATGGGCGGCGGCTTCTTCTACCTGATGGCGGCCGGCGCCCGGGCCTACCTCGCGGTGCTGGCCGACGAGGGGGTCGACGCCGGCCTCATGGGCCAGCGGATGCGGGACCTGGTCGCCCGGATCGGCGGGCATCTCAGTACACCGCCGCGCAACGGCGAGCAGGTCGCATGAGTGCAGCCGACCAGGGCTGGGACGCAGGAATCCCCGAACGCCTCTACGTGATCACGCGCGGCCGTAGCGGTCTGGCCGAGCAGACCACCCTCGACCTGGTCACGCTGATCGTCTCCCGCTCGGAGCCGACGCCCACGATGCAGCCGGAGCACGCGGCGATCCTGCGGATCTGCGAATCGCCGCTGTCCGTGGCCGAGATCTCCGCCTACCTGCGACTGCCGGTGAGCGCCGTCACCGTACTGCTGGCGGACCTCCTCGCCGAGGAACAGATCGAGGCCCGCGCCTGCGTCCCGCAGGCGACCCTTCCCGACCGTGCCCTCTTGGAGGCGGTGATGCATGGACTTCAGAAGCTCTGACACGGTGGTGGGGCCGCAGAACGCGGACCTGCTCCCGGACTCGACCACCATGGCGGTCAAGGTGGTGATCGTGGGCGGCTTCGGCGTCGGCAAGACGACCCTGGTCGGCTCCGTGAGCGAGATCCGCCCGCTGACCACCGAGGAGACGATGACGCAGGCCGGCGCCGAGGTCGACGACCTCGCCGGGATCGAGCGCAAGACCTCGACCACGGTCGCGATGGACTTCGGCCGGATCAGCATCAGCCACGAACTGGTGCTGTACGTGTTCGGCACGCCGGGGCAGGAGCGGTTCTGGTTCCTCTGGCACGGCCTGTTCGAGGGCGCCCTCGGCGCGGTCGTGCTGGTCGACACCCGCCGGCTGGAGGTCAGCTTCGACGTGATCGGGCGGCTGGAGGACCGCGGCGTGCCCTTCGTCGTCGCGGCCAACACCTTCCCCGAGTCGCCGAGCTACCCCACCGAGGAACTGCGGGCCGCCCTGGACCTGCCGCCGGACGTGCCGATCATCGCGTGCGACGCGCGGACCCGCGAATCCAGCCGGGACGTCCTGATGACGCTGATGCGCTACCTGTACGACCTCTCGGCCTCGCCCGCACGGTGACCGCGCCCCGGCGAGGCCGCACGACGACCGCGGAAGGACGGTCGCACGATCGCCGCCGCACGACGCCTGCCGTGCCACGACTGCCGCACCACGAACGCCGCACCACGCCTGAACACCGCACCACGACGCTCCACGATGACCGCCTCGCGCCGACCCCGGAGATACCGTGACCACCCCGTTCCCTGACGACGCCTCGCTCACCCCGCCGCCCGGCTGCCCCGCCGACGGCCTCGGCCTCGGCGCCGGCGGCCTCCGGCGGCTCTACGGGCCCGAGGCCGAGACCGACCCGGCGGGCCTGTACGAGAAGCTGCGCGCCGAGCACGGCGAGGTGGCGCCCGTACTGTTGCACGGTGACCTCCCGGCCTGGCTGATCCTCGGCCACTCCGCCAACCTCACCGCCATGCGCACGCCCTCCCGGTTCTCCCGGGACTCCCGCCGCTGGACGGCGTTCCAGAAGGACCAGGTCACCCCGGACTCCCCGCTGATGCCGGTGATCGCCTGGCAGCCGCTGTGCGTCTTCACGGACGGTGAGGAGCACAAGCGACTGCGCGGGGCGGTCACCGACAGCCTGAACCGCTTCGACCACCGCGGCATCCGCCGCTACGTCACCCGCTTCGCCGACCAGCTGATCCAGGACTTCGGACCCACCGGCCGGGCCGAGCTGGTGTCACAGTTCGCCGAGCACCTGCCGATGCTCGTGATGACGCAGGTGGTCGGCATGCCCGAGGAGTACGGGCCCCGACTGGTCGAGGCCGCCCGGGACCTGATGAAGGGCACCGAGACGGCCATCGCGAGCAACGACTACGTGGTGGCGACGCTGCGCCGGATGATGGAACGCAAGCGGGCCGAGCCCGGCGCCGATCTGGTGTCCTGGCTGATGCAGCACGAAGCCGGCCTCACCGACGACGAGGTGCTGGAGCACCTGCGGGTGGTACTGCTCGCCGCGAACGAGACGACCGTCAACCTGATCGCGGACACCCTGAAGCTCGTCCTCACCGACCGGCGCTTCCGCGCCCATCTGTCGGGCGGCCATATGACGCTGCCCGACGCCCTGGACCAGGTCCTCTGGGACTCCGCGCCGATGTCGCTGGTCGCGGGCCGCTGGGCCACCGGCGACACCGAACTCGGCGGCCAGCGGATCAAGGCCGGCGACATGCTGCTGCTCGGGCTCGCGGCCGGCAACGTCGACCCGGCCGTCCGGCCCGACCTGGCGAAGCCGCTCTACGGCAACCGCTCCCACCTGGCCTTCGGCAGCGGGCCGCACGAGTGCCCCGGCCAGGACATCGGCCGGGCCATCGCGGAGACCGGCATCGACATCCTGCTGACCCGCCTGCCGGACCTGCATCTCGCCGTCCCCGAGGAGGAGTTGACCTGGACCTCGGCCTGGCTGGCCCGGCACCTGGTCGAGCTGCCGGTGCGCTTCGCCCCCCGGACGAAGCCCGAGCCGGAGCCCGCCACCGCCGAAGGCGCCCAGCCGACGACACCCCCGACAACACCTCCGGTGTCGGCCACCGCGCTGCCGCCCCTGCCCCCGGCCACCGCACCGGCCGCACCGGCCGCCACCGCCGCCCTCCCCGCGCAGCGCCGCAGCTGGTGGGCCGTCCTGACCAGGCCGTTCCGCCGCTGACAGCAGCAGCGACCGGCCCCGAGCTCACGAAGCCCGGAGCCGCCGATCCAGCACGTCCGCAAGTCTGTCACGCGAGGAGGGGCGGCTCCCGGGATTCCCCGGAAGCCGCCCCTCTCGGCGGTCGGCGGATCAGACCAGGTCGGCGTCCGGGATCCAGGAGCCATGGATCATGGCGGGCACGCGCCGGGGCAGGTGGATGGTGGCGACCGGCGGCAGTGCGAGGTCGGAGGCGTCCAGGACGAGCATCCGGGAGGCGTCGGCGTTCAGGTCGCTGACGACGGTCAGCAGGTAGCCGGCGTCCTCGCCGCCGGCGTCCGCGGCCGGGACGAACACCGCCTCGCTGGGGAGCTGCCCCGCCCCGAAGGGCAGCAGCTGGCGGCTGCCGGTGGCGCGGTCGTACTTCACCAGGGTGTGGTTGCCGATCCCGAGGTCGTCCGGGAAGGACAGGGCGTACTGGTAGCGGTGCTCGCGGCCGACGAAGGCGTCGTTGATGGTCGGGAACTCGACGGTGAGGTCATCGGTCTGCTCCTCCCGGACGGTGCCGGCCGCCAGGTCGATCGTCCAGCGGCGGCTGCGCGAACCGGAGTTGGGCTCGGCACCGCGGTCGGGCGCACCGACCCACCAGTTCCACGAACGCTGCCAGCCGGCGCGGCCCACGGACGGGCCCTCGACCACGACGCGGCCACCGGCGTCCTCGTAGGCGTTGGCGAGGTGCATCGCGTAGCCCTGGCCGATCTCGAACCAGCGGACCTTGCCCGCACCGCCCGCACCGCGCGGCAGGACGCCGATGCGCGAGGGCTGCGCGTCGCTCCAGCCGTACGGGATGCCGGAGTGCTCGGCCGGGTCGAAGGTGACCGAGCCCTCCAGGAAGACCACGTGGTGCTCGGTGATGGCGAAGTCGTGCTTCAGCGCGGCGCCGGCGCCCGGGACCTCCTGGCTCTCCAGCACCCGGCCGTCCGCCGTGGCCACGTGGTGGATCAGGTAGGGCGGGAACGGCGAGGAGGAGAAGAAGTGCAGCTCGCCGGTGACCGGGTCCTCCTTGGGGTGCGCGGTCATCGCCGAGGTCAGCCGACCGCCGAAGTCGAAGGCTCCCACGGTCTCCAGATCGGCGGTCAGCTCGAAGGGGAGGTTCGCCTCGCACAGCGCGAGCAGGCGGCCGGCGTGCTCGATGACGTGGGTGCCGGCGGTGCTGGCGGTGAGGTCGGGGCCGTGCTCGGTCATGTAGGGGGCGCCGTCGAGGGCGGGGGTGTGCACCCAGCGGTTGCGGTACCACTCGGCGCGGCCGTCGCGCAGGCGGATGCCGTGCACCATGCCGCTGCCCTTGAACCAGTGGGTGGGGGTGATGCCGGGCTTGGGGTTGTGGCTGTTGCGGATCAGCCGGCCGGTGAGCTCCGGGGGCAGGGAGCCCTCGACGGTCAGCCCGGTGGCGGTGATCTCGTCGGCGACGGGGGTGTAGTGGCCGGTCAGGTAGGGCTTGCTGGTCATGGGGGATCCTCTTCGCTCGGACGGGACTTGCGACGTACGGGACTTGCCGGTGTGCGGGACTTGCCGGTGTGCGGATCTTCGGGCCTCGGGCGGCCGGACGCGCCGCGGCGGCGGCGCGCTCAGGGCGGCGGGTCGCGCCGGTCAGCGGCTCTCCGCGCGCTCCTTCAGGCAGTGCAGCCACCGCTCCAGCGAGTGGTGGAGCGCACCGCGGAGCTCGTCGGGCTGGGCGAGGACGGGGGCCCCGCTCCAGGACTCGTCGGTGCGGATCGTCACCACGCCGTCCCGCTCCTGGAAGGTCCACACGTGGACACCGTCGATGCCCTGCGCCGGGCCGCCCCAGACGATGCGCCGGCCGGGGACGATCTGGTAGACGGTCGAGGTGATGTCCAGGCCGTGGGTGCGCCAGGTGAAGGTGGCACCGGGGGCGAGCGGACGGTCGAGGTCCGCGCGGTCGATGTCCGGGTTCCACTCGGGCCAGGCGGCGATGTCGGTGTGCAGCGCCCAGACCTCGGCCAGCGGGGCGTTGACGGTGACCGCGAGCCGGACCACGACGGGGGCGTCGGAGTCGACGGCCTGGATCGGCCCCAGTGCGGTGGTGGAGTCGAGGATCGCGTCGGGGGCGTCGGTGCTCATGACCGGTTCTCCTTGGTGGTGGCGGTGAACTTGCTTGCCGTGAACGAAGGTTGGCCGGCGCCAGGTTGGTCGGCAGCGTCCGGCCGGTGGGGCGGTGGCGGCCTGCGGGCCAGCAGCGGAGTCAGCGCGGCACCTGCGGCGGCGACCGCGGCCGAGACGAGGAACGCGGCCCGGTAGCCCCCGGTGAGGGCCGCCTCGTGGGAGTGGCCTGCCGCGAGGGTGGCCGTCCGGGAGGCCGCGAGGGTGCCGAGTACGGCCAGCCCGACGGCTCCGCCGAGCTGCCTGGTGGTATTGACCAGGCCGCTGGCGAGCCCCGCGTCGACAGCCGGCACGCCGGCGACCGCGGCCGCGGTGAGCTGGACGAAGGCGATCCCGAGGCCCAGGCCGATGAGGACGGTGGGGCCGAGCACGTCGCCGGCGAAGGTTCCGTGCGGGGAGATGCCGGCCAGCCACACCAGTCCGGCGGCGAGTGCCGCCAGGCCTGCGGCGAGCGCCGGGGACGCTCCGAGTCGGCGGGCGAGCCTCGGGGCGAGCGCCGAGCCCAGCATGTTCGCCGCCGCGAGCGGGAGTTGGGACACTCCGGCCCGCAACGGCCCGTCGCCGAGCACCTGCTGCTGATAGAGCGGCAGGAAGTAGAACAGGCCGACCCACACCGCGCCGAGCAGCGCCATCACGAGGTTGGCGGGTGCGACCGAGCCCGCGCCCAGCAGGCGGGGTGGCAGCAGCGGCGCCGGGTGCCTGCGCTCCGCGGCCAGGAAGAGCGCCAGCAGGACGCCCGCCACCGGCCAGGCGGCCAGCACCCACGGGTCGGTCCAGCCATCGTGCCCGGCCGTGGTCAGACCGTGGACCAGGACGACCAGGGCCGTCGTGACGGTGACCGCGCCGACGAGATCGAGGCCCTTCAGGCCGTGGCGGTCCGAGGCTGACGCGGGGACGAGGAACGGAGCCGCGACCAGGACCGCCGCCGCACCGAGCGCGCTCGTCCAGAACACCGACTGCCAGCCCAGGCTCTCGGTGAGTACGCCGCCCAGCAGAACGCCGGCCGCGCCGCCGGCGCCCGACACGGCACCCCACACCCCCAGCGCCCGGCCGCGCCGCGGCCCCGGCGGGAACACCTGCATGACCAGCGCGAGGGAGGCGGGAGCGATCGCGGCGGCCCCGGCGCCCTGTACGGCCCGGGCCACGACCAGCTCAGCCGGCGTGGTGGACAGCGCCGCGAGCACTGCGGCGACCACGAAGACCGTCAGGCCGGCGATCAGCACCCGGCGCCGTCCCACGAGGTCGGCGAGCCGCCCGCCGAGCAGCAGCAGCGCCCCGAAGGCCAGACCGTACGCGTTGATCACCCAGGTCATACCGGCGCCGGAGAGCCCCACCTGGTCACGGATCGCCGGCAGGGCGACGTTGACGACGGAGGTGCTGAGCACCACCACGAACTGCGCGGCCGCCAGGACGGCCAGCACAGCGGCGGGCCGGGCGGCGGTGCCGCCCTGGATCTCGGACAAGAGAACTCCTATGTGTGGTCACCCACTCACTAGCGGGACCGAAAGCGAGGCCCGTTGACCCTTGATCAGTGGCCGCCCATCCACCCACAGAGCATGTGTGATTGATCGCTCACTTTCACCCCCCACAGGAAGGCCACCCTCTGCCACGAGGGGGCCGCCAGCGGCGGGGGCCACGGCAAGCGGACGCGCCTGCGGCGGCCGTCAGTAGTGCCGGATGCCCGCCGCGAGCGTGCGGGTCCAGGGGGCGTCCACCGCGGTGGCGTCCATCGCCACCAGCAGATGGCAGAGCATGCCGACGGCGAAGAACTCCTGCACCTGCCGGTCGTCACCGCCCGAGGCCCCGCGCACGTACTCCACCAGGCGGGCATATCCGGCCCGCATGGCATCACGCACCGCCGGCTCCGAGACGGCGGCGGCCTGCGCATGCATCTGCACCAGCATCAGGTCGTTGTCGCTGATCAGCCGGGCATACGCGTCCCCCATCGCGGAGAGCACCGCCTCGGGTGAGCCGCTCTTGGCCTCCGCCGCGCCGACCTCCAGGCTCGCCCTGACCCGGACCAGGCAGTGCTCGACGACGGCGACGAACAGGGACTCCTTGCTGGGAAAGAGCCGGTAGACATACGCCTGCGAGATGCCGGCCGCCTTGGCCACCTCGGTCGTGGTGGTGCCGAAGTACCCCCGCGCCGCGAACGCTCCGATCGCGGTGCGCAGCACCGTGTCGCGGCGCTCCTCGGCGGTGGACAGCTGGCGTCGGCGTTCCGTTTGCATGTGAGTACTCAACCACTCACACTTTTCGGTGTCAACCGCTCAACCGCTCAACCGCTCAACCGCTCAACCACTCCACCGCTCGACCCTTCACCCGCCGACAGCGACATACCGGTCACTTCGCCGTGCCGGCCTGCATCCGCAGACGCTGTCGGCAGACGGCCGCGTCGGTGTGCCGGCGCAGCGCCCGGTCGATGACGGCGCCGCGCTGGTTCTGCAGGACGCGCTGCCACAGGCGGGCGGGCTCGACCTCGGGAATGAGGACGGTGACGCGGTCGTAGGCGTGCTCGGCGCCGAGCTCGTTGACGAAGCCGGCGAGCGGTTGGCCGATACGTCGGTGGGCATCGGGGATCTCGATCAGCGGGACGCCGGGCCGCCACAGCTCCCAGTCGCGGCGCAGCGCCTCGGCGGCCTGCCGGTCCTTGGTGTCGGGATCGGCGTGGACGACGGTGACGGCGAGGACCTCGTCCCCGAGTGAGACGGCGGCGGAGAGGGCGTCGCGGGTGAGCCGCGTGATGGCGTGCACCGGACGATCACCAGGGAGCGCCGGCGGGTGACCGGGCCCGGTATGCGGCCCAGCTCCAGCCGGGCGCCGATCCCGGCGTAGGTGTGGTGGATCAGTTCGAAGAGGGCGACGAGCAGCGGCAGCGCGAGGCAGATGCCCCAGGAGCCCTCGGTGAACTTGGTGCCGGTGACGACCAGGGTGGCGACACCGGTGAGGAGTGCGCCGAAGCCGTTGAGAGTGCTTTGCCTCGCCAGTGGGGGCCGCGTTCCTGTCGCCAGTGCCGGACCATGCCGATCTGGCAGATGGTGAAGCCCACGAAGACCCCGATGGCGAAGAGCGGGACGAGGCAACACCCTGACGCGCGCGTCGCACGCCCTGACGCATCCTTGACGCCCGGCGGAGGGCCGCCCCGAGCCGCCACGCCGGCGGCCGGCCCGCCCGGTCGGCCGCGGGGGCGACGCCGGTCCGCGCCGGTGCGGACCCGAACCACACATCGTGGATGAACCCCGGCGGGCACCGGACACGTCCTTTCCCATAGCCGCGCGAGCAATCACAAGCCGCACAACCACCATTCATCCTCCGGTTGTCCGACCGGCAATGGTTCGGACGCACCCTAGCTGTTCGGATGCGCACCGGGCTTTACGAGATTCAGCTCTTCCCGCCACGGCCGGCCGATCCGCGCATCCACGATCAGGCATTCGCGAAGCGTGATCCGACGATTCGTCAGCATACGTACATGCCATTGACACCGATTCCGCAATTTCCGTGGGAGGACCGCAGTGCATCATCGTTCCCGCAGGCCCAAGGCGCTCGGCATCGGCATGACCGTCGCCCTGAGCCTGGCCCTGGCCGCGCCGGCCGCCCTGGCCGAACCGGCCGCCGACCCCGATCCCGTACCCGGCCTGGTGGCCGGCCAGGACACCGCCACCCCGCAACTGGTCACCGGCCTCGCCGAGCCGGCCCCCGGCAGCCCCGCCCCCGCCGCCCTGGCCTACCTCGCGGCCCACCCGGACCGGTACCGGATCGATCCCGGGGAGCTGACCGAGATCGCGGCCGAGCGCACCGCCGACGGCCGGCACACCGTCAGGTTCCAGCAGCACCACGGCGGTATACCGGTGCTCGGCGCGCAGTACCTGGTCCACCTCACCGGCGACGGCGCCGAGCAGCGGGTCGAGTCGGTCGGCGGCAAGTACTTCACCGGCCTCACCGCGCCGACCACCCCCGGCGTACCGGCCGCGATCCTGCGCGACGTGGCGCTCGGCTCGCTCAAGGACCCGCGCGCCAGGGCCGGGGCCACCGCCGAGGACCGCGGCCCGGTGGTCCTGCCCGGCGGCACCGGCCGGCTGGCCCAGCACTTCACCGTGTACGGCACCGACCCGGCCACCGGCGGCCGACTGGTCCGCGAGGTCTACGTGGACGCCACCGTCGGCGTGATCGCCCTCGCCCACGACGCCCGCGCCCCGTACACGGCCGGCGGCACCACCCGCGCCGAGGCCGGCGCCACCGCCGAACCCGCCACCGGCACCGCGCCGGACGCCTTCGGCCGCTCCGCCAAGGTGAACATCGGCCACCTCCCGGACGGGAGTTACCAGCTCACCGACCTCACCCGGCGCGCCACCATCGCCACCTACGACGCGGCGGGGCGTGACTACAACGACTTCAACGGCGGCATACCCGCCGACATCCTCCCGGCCCGCTCCGCCGGCCCGGACTTCCCGGCCGCCACCGGCAGCACCGGCGCCACCGACGCCCACCTCAACGCCGCCATCGTGTACGACTTCTACCGCGACCGGCTCGGCCGGGAGGGCCTGGACGGCAAGGCCGGCCCGATCGTCTCGGTGGTCAACGTGACCAGTGACGGCGAGCCCTTCCCGAACGCCTTCTGGAACGGGAAGCAGATGGTCTACGGCGGTGGCCCCGAGTACCAGCCGTTCTCCGTCGCGCTCGACGTGGCCGGGCACGAGATGACCCACGCCGTCATCGAGCACACCGCCGCCCTGGCCAACCTCGGCCAGTCCGGAGCGATGGACGAGGCGCTGGCCGACTACTTCGGCAATGCCATCGAGGTGACCGCCCGTGGCCTGTCGATGAGCGACCCGAAGGCCGCGCTGCTCGGCGAGAGCCTGTGCCGTACCGGCACCCCGGAGGCCTGCGCGAACCGCCGGCTGGACGGCCACCGCAGCACCGTGAACGACTACCTCGGCGCGGGGGCCGGGCTCGACGGCGGCGGGGTGCACCTCAACTCCACGATCTTCAGCGGTGCGTTGTGGGACATCCGGGGCAGCCTGGACCCGCTCACCGCGGACCGGCTGGTCTACCGCGCGCTGGCCGACTACCTCACCCCGCTGGACGACTTCGTGGCCGGGCGCGACGCGGTACTCGCCGCCGGCCGGGCGCTCAAGCTGAACCGGGCCCAACTCCGCTCGGTGGCCGCGGCGTTCGACGCACACGGGATCCGGGCCGGCTGGCAGAACCGGCTCGGTGTGGACAGCCGTCCGCTGCTGCGCGACGTCTCCTCCCCCGTCGCGCCGGTCGCCGCGGACGGCCGCTGGGTGATGAGCGACAACGACCCGGGCACCAAGAAGCCGGCCGCGCTGTACACCGGCTCCACCACCAGCCCCGACACCCCGACCCGGCTCAGCCCGGATGACGGCCGCGTGCACGGCTGGGCCGCCACCGACGGCAGGTCCGCCGTGTGGCTGGCCATCGGCCCCGACGCCCAGGGCAAGTGGGGGATGGAGGTGCTGACCCGCTCGCTGTCCGGCGGGCCGGTCCGCAGCCTGTTCCACTCCGCGGCCCAACAGCCCGGTGAGGTCCAGATCTCCGGCAACGACATCGCCTTCCAGGTGACCGACTCCGCCACCGGCCGGACCCGGGTCCAGCTCTCCCACGACGGCGCCCCGGCGGTGGAACTCCCGCTGCCCGACGGCCACACCCTGTCGGGCCTCACCCTCAAGGACGCGACCCTGGGCTGGTCCGAGTCCTGGACGGCCGGGCAGGATCTCGTCTTCGCTCCGACGGTCTACTCGATCCCCACCGGCAAGGTCACCGCGCAGTACGTCGCGGACGCGCCGAACGGCGGCAGCCGGCCGGTGGCCCAGTCCACCCTGCTCGCGGGCGGACGGCTGCTCTGGGTGGAGGTGCCCGGTGACCGGACCGAGCGGAGCTCGATCCGCTCCGGCGCCCTGGACGGCTCCGGCGTCACCGACGTGCTGTCCGGCACCTCGCCGTACGCCCCGCCGCGCAGCACCATCAGCATCACCGCCTCCGACCGGGCCGTCACCTACGGGGTGCTGGGCAGCAAGCCCGCCGGCGGCTGGTCCAACGCCGCGCTGCCCAAGCTCTGGCAGATCCCGATCACCGGTGGCACCCCCGAGCGGCTGTCCTGCAACCGGGGCGGCCAGTACCTGCCCGCGGCCGACCAGGGCACCCGGGTGATCTGGCTGGACGCCACCGCCGGCCGCACCGACCTGGTGGTCCGCAACCGCCCGGTGGGCTCCTGCTGACCGTCCTGCCGGCTCACGGCCCGGCCGGCCACCGCACCCCGCGGTGGCCGGCCGGGCCGCGGCGGTGTGCGCGGGTGGCCGTCACCTTCTGCTGCGGGATCAGCGGTGGGCGCGTCCCGCGTCAGCCGGCCGGCGCGTCGGTGCCGGCCGCGGGTGCGCAAGCGGGGCGCCGGGGGTCAGCACCGGTACGGATCCCCACTGCCCGAGACGTAGCCATCACAGAATCGGCTGAGGGAAGTGCCTTCGCCGGGCTAGGTTCTCGGGCAGGGGGGTGGCCAGGATGGCGCTGGAGTTCGGCTTGCTCGGCAGCATCGAGGCATGGAGCGGCGATCAGCCGATCGATGTGGGTCCGGTGCGGCAGCGGTGCGTGTTGGGGGTGCTGCTGGTCGACGCCAATCGGGCGGTCTCCGTTGATCAGTTGATCGACCGGGTCTGGGGGGATCATCCTCCGCAACGCGCCCAGGTGTCGCTCTACAGCTACCTGTCCCGGCTTCGTCGAGCCTTGGCGGGGCCCTCCGACGGTGTCGGCGGCATCGAACGCCGCTCAGGCGGCTACGTCCTCGATGTCGATCCGTCCGCCGTGGACCTGCACCGCTTCCGACGCCTGGTCACCCGAGCCCGAGCGGTGGACGACCGCCAGGCCGCGGCCCTGCTGGAGCAGGCCCTGGGACTGTGGCGCGGAGAGGCGCTCGCCGGGCTGGACACCCCCTGGGTGGGCGAACTGCGCGACACCCTTCGTCAGGAACGTCTGACGGTGGAGCTGGACCATGCCGACATCCGGCTCCGCCACGGCGGCCACGCACAGGTACTCGCCGAACTGCTAGCCCGGGCCGAGGCCCACCCGCTGGACGAGCGCCTGGCAGGGCAGCTGATGCTGGCGCTCTATCGCAGCGGGCGCGCCGCCGACGCCCTGACGCACTACGAGGCGATTCGGCGCCAGTTGGCGCAGGAGCTGGGCGCCGACCCCACCCCGGCCCTGCAAGCGCTGTACCAGCAGATCCTGGTCGGTGACCCGGTACTCACCCTCACCGAGCAGGTCGGCACCGCGCCGGTGCAACCCGCGTCGACGCAGGCCGTCCCGCGTCAACTCCCCGCGCCCCCGCCCGGCTTCATCGGCCGCACCTGCGAGCTGACCCGACTCGACCGGTTCCTGGACGCCGATGCCCAGCAGGGCGGCTCGGTGGCGATAGCCGCGATCAGCGGAGCCGGGGGCATCGGCAAGACCTGGCTGGCGCTGCGCTGGGGCCACACGCATCTGGCGCTGTTTCCCGACGGCCAGTTGTTCGCCAACCTGCGTGGCTACGACCCCACGGGTCAACCGGTGGCACCTCAGGTGGTCATCCGGGCCTTCCTCAACGCGCTCGGTGTGCCGGCGGCGGCGGTCCCGGCGGACCCGGACGCCCAGGCGGGGCTGTACCGGTCGCTGGTCGCCGACCGGCGGATGCTGATCATGCTGGACAACGCCCGCGACAGCAACCAGGTGATCCCGCTACTGCCCGGCAGCCCCGCGTGTACGGTCCTGGTCACCAGCCGGGACCGTCTCGGTGGTCTGACCACCACTCATGGTGCCCAGTACCTGGCCCTGGACGGGCTGACCGAAGCCGAGGGCCGCCAGGTACTCGCTCGCGCCCTCGGATCCGAGCGGCTCGCGGCCGAACCGCAGGCTGCGGCCGCCCTGCTGCAACGGTGCGCCAACCTGCCGCTGGCGCTGGGGGTCGTGGCCGCCCGTGCGGCCACCCACCCCGGGTTCCCCCTTGCCGTGCTCGCGGCGGAACTCGACGAGGCCGCCACCAGGCTGGACGCGCTGACCACGGGAGACCTCGCCGCCGATCTGCGGGGCGTCTTCGAGACGTCCTACCGGGCCCTCGACGTCCAGGCGGCCCGCGTCTTCGCCCTCATGGGGCTGGCACCAGGACCGGACAGCAGCCTCGCCGCCATCGCCGGCCTCGCCGCCCTTCCGATCCCCCGCACCCGGGCCCTGCTCCAGCTCCTGGAGAACGCCCACCTGGTGCAGCAACCCACGCCGGGCCGCTATCGCATGCACGACCTGATCCGCCTCTACGCGGCAGAACTGGCGGCCGAACGGACCTCCGCCGCCGAGCGGACCACCGCCACCGAGCGGCTGTACCAGTGGTACTCGGCCACGCTCGCGGCCGCCGTGGGCATGGTGGACCATCTGATGGCCTCCCCCGCCGACCAGGTCGAGGAGTTGCCGCCCCATGTCCTGTCCTTCCAGGACAGGGAGACCGCGTGGTCCTGGCTGGACGACGAGTACGCCAGCCTGCTGGCCCTGATCCAGCTGGCCGCGGCGGAGCAGCAGCACGGCCGGGTCGTCGCACTGGCCCTGGGCATGCGGCGCCTGTTCCTCCTGGGCCGGCGCACCGAGGACTGGATAGACGTCTACAAGATCGCGGCCGAGCGCGCCCACCGGACCACAGATCTCCCCGCCGAAGCGGATCTCGTGGGGAACCTGGCGATCGCCCACTGCCTCGTGGGAAGGACGGCGGACAGCCTGCCCTACTACGAGCAGGCCATGGCGTTGTACCAAAGGCTGGGTGATGACATCGGGATCGCCGGCGTGGCCGGTAATCTCGGCAACGCGCACTACCTGCTGGGGCATTACACCGATGCCGCCCGGTGCTTCGAACAGGCACTGGCCGCCTTTCGCCGCCGGGCGGACGCGCGCGGTGAGGCCAACGCCCTCAACAGCCTCGGCCGGCTGGCCACTCTCCTGGGCAGGACGGAGCAGGCCCAGCGCCGACTGGACCAGGCGCTGGAGATCTTCAGGGACCTCCGGGACCTGCACGGCGTCGCCCACGCCCTGGTCAACACCGGTGTGGTGCGCGGGCGGGCCGCCCAGTGGGACCGGGCCGCCGCCTGCCATCGGGAGGCGCTCACGCTCTTCCGCGAGTTCAGGGACCGGGCAGGCGAGGCCGAGGCGCTCAGCAAGCTGGCCACGGCCCAGGCCCAGGCCCAGGACGGCGTCGACCGCGACGCAGGCATGGCAGCCCTGGCGCTGCACGAGGACGCACTGACGATCGCCCGAGCCGTCGCAGACCCCGACCTGCAGGCCGAGATCTGCAACGACCGGGGCGAGACGGCGCTCCTGCTCGGTGACCCGCGCGCCGCAGCCCGCAGCCACCAGAGCGCCCTGCACCCCGGAAGCAGCGACCGCCGTGAGCGGGCCCGAGCGCATCGCGGCATCGGCGACGCCTTCCACGCGCTCGGCCGGACCACCGACGCCCGGCGGGAATGGACGGTGGCGCAGCAGATCTTCACCGACCTCCGGCTACCCGAAGCCGACGACCTGGCGGGCCGCACGGGCAGCTGATCGCCACGGGCAGGCCCCCCCTGCTGCTGGAGCCGGCCCCGCTGCCTGGAGGGAGCGGCCGACAGTTTCGCCCCGCACGCGCGCCAGGCCCCCCGGGAACGTCCCGAGAGGCCTGGCGCGGCGGTGTCGGCTCCGGGGAGCCGGCGCGTCCTCAGTCCTGATCCGCCTCGGCGGTCGCCTTGACCCGCCGGCGGACCAGGAACCAGCCGCCGACCAGCGCGGCCGCGATCAGCGGGAGGCAGGCGACCGTGGTGCGGCCGACACCGCCGTCCATCCACATGAGCACCAGGACGGCGGCGAGGAAGCCGAGCGTGACGATCTGGGTGTACGGGGCCCAGGGCAGCCGGTAGCCGGGCCGGGTGACCCTGCCGGCCTCGGCGCGCCGCCAGAACAGCAGCGAGCAGATCATGATCATGCCCCAGGTGCCGAGGATCCCGATCGAGGCGAAGTTGATGACCAGCTCGAACGCCTCGTCGGGCATGACGTAGTTCAGGGCCACGCCGAGCACACCGAACCCGGCGGTGAGCAGGATGCCGCCGTACGGCACGCCGCCCTTGTTCATCACGCCGGTGAACCTCGGCGCGGACCCGGACATCGACATCGAGCGCAGGATGCGGCCGGTGGAGTACAGGCCGGAGTTCAGGCTGGAGAGGGCGGCGGTGAGGACCACCAGGTTCATCACACCGGCCGCGCCGGGGATGCCCAGCTTCTCGAAGACGGTGACGAACGGGCTCCGGCCCGAGGAGTACGCGGTGTACGGGAGCAGCAGCGCGAGCAGCACGACCGAGCCCACGTAGAACAGGCCGACGCGCCACATGATGGAGTTGATCGCCTTCGGCATGATCTTCTCGGGGTGCTCGGTCTCGCCCGCGGCGACGCCGCACAGCTCGACGGAGGCGTAGGCGAAGACCACGCCCTGGACGAGCAGCAGCATCGGCATCATGCCGTTGGGGAAGATGCCACCGTTGTCGGTGACGTTGGCCAGGCCGGGAGTGTGGCCGCCGATGTCGTGCTGGGTGACGATCAGGAAGATGCCGACGAGCATGAAGGCGACCAGCGCGGCGACCTTGATGATCGCGAACCAGAACTCCATCTCGCCGAAGTACTTCACCGAGATCAGGTTGGCCGTGAGTACGACCGCGAGGGCGATCAGCGCCAGGATCCACTGCGGGACGCTGCTGAACATCGCCCAGAACTGGGCGTAGGTCGCGGCGGCCGTGATGTCCGCGATGGCGGTGGTCGACCAGTTGAGGAAGTACAGCCAGCCCGCCGTGTACGCGCCCTTCTCGCCCATGAACTCACGGGCGTAGGAGACGAAGGCGCCGGAGGACGGCCGGTACAGGACCAGCTCGCCGAGCGCGCGCACCACGAAGAAGGCGAAGGCTCCGCAGACTGCGTACGCGATGAAGAGGGAGGGGCCCGCGTTCGCCATCCGGCCACCGGCGCCGAGGAAGAGCCCGGTGCCGATCGCGCCACCGATGGCGATCATGTTGACGTGGCGGGACTTCAGGTCCTTGCGGTACCCGGCGTCGCCTGCGTCGACGTGGCGGGAGGGCGCCGTCGGCGCGTCGGCGGCGGGCGGGTTGGCCGCAGTCAGTGTGCGGTCACTCATGGAGTTGGTTCGCCTTCGTGAGGGGAGAGGTTTCCTGCTCAGACCGGCCGCGACGGTGATGTGGGTGATCACGGTGGCAGGGCCTGACGGCTCATCCTGGCGGCAGGCAAGGCTTCTGGCAGTGGCCAATGTCACGTTCGGGGCGGATTTGCGCAAGATCTGAGCTTTCTCCGCCGACGGGGCTCCACACGGTACCCCGCGCCGCAGCTCCGGCGCGGCGGGGGCGCGCGCGGCCGGTCCACGCTCCGCCCGTCGCGGTGGCCCCGGCCGATCAGCTCCAGGAGCCGGCACCGACCCCGGCCAGGTCGCCGTTGGCTACTGTCACGGCCTGTCACCCCAGCGTCTGCGTCGTCGGCAAGAAGATCACCCCGGGAAGCTTCCTGACGGTCGATCAGTTGGTTAGGCTTCCATGGGTTTCGAAGACATGATCGATCGCCGCCACTATGATCGGCCCGTATCGTGTCAGGTACGCGCCCAATGGAGGCTCTTCCCCAGCAGCGGCTGATGCACCGTCACTTGAATGCCAGCACCCCCTCCGCTCGACCCTCAAAGGCGCGCCATGACTTCTGACCAGCAAGGCCTGATCGCCCGACCACCCGTGGCCGCAGGGTGGGTCCGGTGAGGATCACCCGCAAACTGGCCGTACTCGCCACGGTGCCGCTGCTCGCGGTGGTCGCCTTCGCGGCGCTCGCGCTGCGCATCACCGCCGGACAGGTGTTCGGGGCGGCACAGCTGCGCTCGATGGTGGCCATCAGCGCCCAGGCCGGCGACCTGACACATCAGTTGCAGCGCGAACGCACCTGCGCCGCGGCTCTGCTGACCCGCGAGGCGGATCCCGACCGGACCAACGCCTACCTCCGGCAGATCCAGGCCACCGACGAGAGCATCACGGAGTACCGCCGGCTGCGCGGGCGGCTGCACGGGCCCCGGGGCATCACCCTCGGGCTCCTGAGGCAGGTGGACGCCGACCTGGCGGACCTGCCCGCGCTGCGCAAGCAGGTGGAGTCGAGCCCGAGCACCGCGCTGTCCGCGACCACCTTCCACTACCGGATCGTCATCGCCGATCTGCTGGCCTACCGGGGCGACGTCGCCGAGGCCGGACGCGCCGGGGCGAGTCTCGCGGACCGGATCAACAGCGGAGTGGCCCTGGCCCGGGCCCAGGAGGCGGTGAGCCAGCAGGAGGTCGCGGTACTGACCTCGCAGGCCTCCGGCGTCCTCACCCCGGCCGCGCAGCAGGCGATCACCGCCACCCGCACCGGGTACACCGAGGCCGTCCTGGAGTTCCAGCGGACGGCCACCCCGGAGTGGCAGACCTGGCTGGACCGGTCGCTGACCGGTGCCGGGATCATCGCGGCGGGCCGGCTGGAGGATGCCGTGGCCCGCGCCAGGCCGGGCCGCCCCCTGCCGCTGGACGCGAGCTGGACGACGGTGATGGACGAGCGGACCGACCGGCTCCAGCAGGTCGAGCAGAAGGTCGACGCCTCGGCACTCGCCGACGTCACCGCCTTCCGCAACACCCAGCGCAAGTGGGCCCTGAGCGAGGGCGTGGCGGTACTGCTGGCGGTGGTCTCGGTGATCATCCTCGCGCTCCGGCTGGGCCGGCCGATGATCCGGGAGCTGCGCCGGCTCCGCGACGCCGCGCACGCCGTCGCCCACGAGCGCCTGCCGGCGGCCGTGGCCGCCCTGTCGGCGGGAGGCGCACTCGGCGGGGCGACGCCCGAGGAGTTCGCCGCCGCGGCGGGCGACCCGGTCAAGGTCCGCGGCCGGGACGAGATCGCCGAGGTCGGCGCCGCCTTCAACACCGTCAGCCGGGAGGCGGTGCGGATCGCAGCCGAGCAGGCGGCCATGCGCGACCGGATGGGCACCGTCTTCGTCGGCCTGGCCCGCCGGTCCGACCGGCTGACCGGCGCACTGGTCCGGGCACTCGACGCGGCCGAACGGGACGAGCCCGACCCCGAGCGGCTGGCCCGGCTCTTCGAGCTCGACCACCTGGCCAGCAGGATGCGGCGCAACAACCACAGCCTGCTCGTCCTCGGTGGCGAGGCGACGGCCCGGGTACGGTCGACCGACGCCCCGATCGAGGACGTCCTCCGAGCAGCACTGGCCCAGATCGAGCGCTACACGCGGGTCGACGTCGGGACCACGGACCAGGGCGTGCTGCTCCAGGGCCGGGCGGTGGATCACCTGGTCCACCTCTTCGCCGAGCTGCTCGACAACGCCACCGCGTACTCCAGGCCCGAGACCCGGGTGACCGCCGAGGCCAGGCTGCTGACGGACCGGCTGGTGGTCCAGATCTGCGACCAGGGCATCGGACTGGCCGAGGACGGCTGGGACTCCGCCAACGAGAAGCTGGCCGCACCCTCCCCGGTCGAGGTCGCCGCCGTCCGCGCGATGGGGCTGACCGTGGTGGGCCACCTGGCGTCCTGGTACGGGATCAGGGTCGAACTGCGCCCGCGGCCGGGCGGCGGCACCATCGCCGAGGTCACCCTTCCGGACGCCGTGTTCGGCGTGGCCAAGGCGGCCGAGCTGCCTCCCGTCCCGGCCCCGGTCGCGACTTCGGGCGCGTCGGTGCTCCCGGTCGCGCCGGAGGTGCCGGCACTGCCACCCGGTGCCGCACCGGCACCCGCCCCACCGGAACCGACGACCGCCGGCACCGCCGACGCTGTCGGCACCAGCGACACCAACGGCACCACCGGGAGCGGCCTGCCCAGGCGCAGGCGCCCGACGGCTGCCACCACCGATCCCGCCCCGCTCCAGGCGGCGCCCCCGAGCGCTCCCGAATCCCCGGCGCCCGCCCCTCGGCCCTCGCACGGGCTGGCGCACCGCGACCCGCAGCAGGTCTCGGCCTCGATGGCCGCGTACGCCCGCGGTATCGGCGCCAGCCGCGCCGGACGCGGCGCCCCCAAGCCACTCCTGTCCGATCCGAAGCAGAAGGAAGACGCATGACCTCCCCATCGACGCACGATCTCGACTGGCTGCTGAACGACTTCGCGGCCCGGGTCCCGGAGATCACCCACGCGGTGGCGGTCTCCGCCGACGGCCTGCTGATCGCGGCCACCCGCGGGGTCGGCACGGAGCACGCCGACCAGCTCTCCGCGATCGCGTCAGGGCTGGTCAGCCTGCTGGCCGGCGCCGCACGGCTGTTGCAGGCGGAACCGGTGATCAGCAACCTGACCGAGCTGCAGGGCGGCTTCCTGTTCTCCATGGCGGTCAGCAGCGGTGCCTCACTGCTGGTCCTGACCTCCAAGGCCTGCGACATCGGGCAGGTCTCCTTCGAGCTGGCCGAGCTCATCAACAAGGTCGGCCCGCAGCTGACCCCCGCGGCCCGCGCCAAGCTCCTCGACAGCACCTCCTGATCGACCGTCAGCTCCGGCCCGTCCCCCTACCCCCGGGAGCACTCGTGTCACCGATCCGCAGACGCCGCTCGGCCCTCCCCCTCCTCACCGCCCTGCTGCTCGCGACCGGCTGCGCCGGCGGCCACGGCGGCGGTGACACGGCCGGGGGCGGCCCGAGCACGGTGAAGATCGGGCTGCTGGCGTCGCTCTCCGGGACGTACAAGTCCGTCGGCACCGATCTGCGGGACGGCTTCCAGCTGTACCTGGACACCCACGGCGGCGTGCTCGGCGGCCACGGCGTCGATCTGGTGACCGCCGACGAGGGCGACGGTGCGCCGACCGCCCTGCCGGCCGCCACCAAGCTGGTCAAGCAGGACAAGGTCCTCGCCGTCACCGGGGTGGTCGGCGCGGGCTCGGTCGCCGCGATCTCGCCGCTGCTCGGCGAGGCCGGGATCCCCCTGGTCAGCTCCAACGGCCGCCCCGAGGTCAAGGACGTGAGCCACCAGTGGAGCACCAGCTTCATGTCCGACGAGCCGGGAGCCGCGATCGCCCAGTACGTGCGTGAGACCGTCGACGGGCCGGTGTACGCGATCGGACCCGACTACCAGGGCGGCTGGGACGAGCTGCGCGGCTTCACCGACGCGTTCGGCAAGGCCGGCGGGCAGCTCGCCGACCCCGGAGGCAAGACGACCTTCACGCCGTTCCCGGGCACCACCGACTTCACCCCCTACCTCAACAAGATCAAGAACTCCAAGGCCAAGGCGGTGTACTGCTTCTACGCCGGCAGCGCGGCGGTCGACTTCGTCAAGCAGTACGCCCAGTCCGACCTGGCCGGCACCCCGCTGTACGCCGCCGGGTTCCTCACCGAGGGCGGGGTGCTCACCGCCCAGGGCGATGCCGCCAAGGGCATCCGCTCGGTGCTCAACTACGCCCCGGACCTCGACAACGCGGCCAACCGGGCGTTCGTCTCGGCCTGGCAGTCCAAGCACCAGTCCCCGCCCACCACGTACGCGATGGCCTCCTACGACGCCGCCGCCGTACTCGACAAGGCGATCGGCGCGGCGGGCGACAAGCTCGACCCCGAGACGCTGAACACCGCGATCGCCGGCCTGGGCCAGATCGACAGCCCCCGCGGCACCTGGCAGTTCGGTCGGAACACCCACTCGCCGGTGCAGAAGTGGTACCTGCGCGAGGTCAAGAGCGACGGCCGCGCACTGTCCAACCAGATGGTCCAGGACCTCGCCACCATCGGGAACTGACCGGGCATCGGAGAGGGGGACCGATGGGCCTGATCGACGCACACCTGGTGCCGGCCGTGGACGGTGTGGCCTACGGGTTGCTGCTGTACGTCGCGGCGGCCGGGCTGACCCTGGCGTTCGGTACGGGTGACGTCCTCAACCTTGCCCACGGCACCCTCTACGCCGTCGGCGCGTACACGGCCGCCGCCCTGTCGGACGGCTCGTGGGGCGGGCTGCTGCTCGCCCTGGCCGTCGGCACCGCGGCGGCCGGTGCCGGGGGCGGGCTGCTCGCCGCGCTCACCGAGCCCGTACGCCGGCGCGGCCACCTCGCCCAGGCGCTGCTCACCGCCGGCGTGGCGCTGGTCGGCGGCGATCTGCTCAGCACGGCCGCCGGGCCCGACGACCTGCCGGTCGCCCTGCCGGCGGCGCTCGACCACAGCGCCGACCTCTCCGGGCACCGCTACCCGGTCTACCGGCTGGCCTTCATCCTGGTGGCCGTGGTGCTGGCGGCGGCCGGGCAGCTCATGCTCCGCCGTACCAGGGCCGGCGCACTGCTGCGGGCCACGGTGGACGACTCCGCGATGGTCGCCGGCCTCGGCACCGACCCGCGCCTGGTCCACGCCGCAGTGCTCACGGGCGCCGGGGCGCTCGCGGGCCTCGCGGGTGTCCTCGGCGCTCCCATCATCGGCCCGGGCCCGCGCACGGCGGAGACGGTACTGCTGCTCTCACTGATCGTGGTGGTGCTGGGCGGCCTGGGCTCGGTGCTGGGCGCGCTGGTGGCGGCGGTGGCCGTGGGCGAGGTGCAGACCCTCGGCGTCGACCTGGTGCCGGACCTCGCCCCCTACCTCCTGTTCGCGGCGATGGCCGCAGCCCTGGTCCTGCGCCGCGGCGGCGCCACCGGAGCGCGCGGATGACCGAGTCCGGGGCGGGCACCCCGAAGGCCGTCCGGCCGATCCGGCCGGCTGCGACGCCATCGGCCGGCGCCACACGCACGGCGCGGTCGGTGCTGTCAGCGCTGTCCACGCGGTCCACGCGGTCGGCCTTCGGCAGGAGGGCGGACGTGGCCGGCTGGGCCCTGCTGCTGACCTCGCTCGCGCTGTTCGCCGTGCCGGCGTTCGTCGAGGAGTCGACGCTCGGCCTGCTCACCCCGATACCCGCGCTCGGTCTGGTCGCCGTCGGCGTCACCGTGCTCACCGGCCGGGCCGGACTCCCCACCCTCGGCCAGGCCGCCCCGTACGCGGTCGGCGCCTACACCACCGCCCTGCTGGGCCGGGCGGGCGTCGACGTCGGGCCGGTGCAGATCGCCGCCGCCGCGTCGGCGGCCGCGCTGTTCGCCCTGCTGACCGGGCCGATCGTGGCCCGGGCCCGAGGGGTGACGACGCTGATGATCACACTGGCCCTGGGAGAACTGACCGCAACCGCGGCCGCCCGCTGGAGTTCGGTCACCGGCGGCACCGACGGCCTGTCGGGCATGGCGCCGGTCCGCGTGCTCTGGGGTACGACGCCGCTGACCGGCGATCCGGCCGTCTACCGGTACGCGATCACCGTCGCCGCCCTCACGGTCACGGCGACGGTACTGGCGCTGCGCTCGCCGCTCGGCGTCCTGCTCGCCGGGTGCCGCGACCACGAGGCGCGGATGCGCGCGAGCGGCCACCAGGTCACCCGTGTGTTCCTCGGCGCCCAGGTGTGGGCCGCGGCCCTGGCGGGAGTGGGCGGCCACCTGCTGGTGACCGCGCAGCGCTACGTCTCGCCCGCCGACGTCGGCTTCACCACCTCCTCGCTCTGCCTGCTGGCCGCCGTACTCGGCGGCATGGCCTCGCCGCTCGGCGCGCTCGTCGGAACGGCGCTGGTACTGCTCACCCGGGACCAGCTCGCCGCCCGGTGGCCGGGACACGGCCCGCTGCTGCTCGGCGCGCTGTTCATCGCCGCCGTGTACCTGCTGCCGCGCGGGCTCGCCGGCATCCGCCTCCCCCGGCGCCCCCTCCGCCGCCGGCCGGCGGCCTCCTCCCCCCACCCGACCCGTCCCCGCTTCCCGGAGGCCGGCCCGTGAACGCTCTGCTCAGCCTCACCCGAGTGACCCGCCGCTACGGCGCACTGGCCGCCGTCGACCGGCTCGACCTGACGGTCCGGCCCGGGGCACGCCACGCCGTGATCGGGCCCAACGGCGCGGGCAAGTCCACCCTGCTCGGCCTGGTCGCCGGCACCGTCGCACCGTCGGGCGGCCGGATCGTGCTCGACCGACGGGACATCACCGGCACCGACCCGGCCCGACGCTCCCGCCTCGGCATAGCCCGCACCTTCCAACAGCCCGCGGTACTCGGCAGCCTCAGCGCCCTGGACAACGTGGCACTGGCCGCCTGGCGGCACACCGAACTACGCGGGCTCTGGCGCCCCCGCCGCTACCGGGAACTCGGGCGCCGCTGCCTCGACCACCTCGACCAGGTCGGCCTCGCCCACCTGGCCTCCCACACCGCCGGCCAGCTGTCGCACGGCCAGCAGCGGCTGGTGGAGATCGCGGCCGCGCTCGCCGCGCGGCCCCGGATCCTGCTGCTGGACGAGCCGGCCGCCGGCCTGAGCGAGGAGGACACCGACCGGCTGACGACGGTCCTGCGACAGTTGCCCGCCGAGGTCGCCGTCCTGCTCGTCGAGCACAATCTCGCCTTCGTCAACGCGCTCGCCACGAGGGTCACCGTGCTGCACGAGGGCCGGCCCATCGCCGACGGCACGCCGGAGGAGATCAGCGCCGACCCCGCCGTCCGGGAGGCCTACCTCGATCCCCGGTCCAGGTGACGCGGATGCTCGACACACTGTCCCTGCGGGCCGGATACCACGGCGGTGCCGTGCTGCACGGCATCGACCTGACGGTGAGCCGGTGCTCCGTGCACGCCGTCCTCGGGCCCAACGGCGCCGGGAAGACGACCCTGCTGCATACACTGGCCGGCCTGGTCCCGGTCGGCTCGGGCCGGATCGAGCTCGCCGGCACCGATGTCACCCGCCTCCCGGCCCACCACCGTGCTCGGGCCGGTATCAGCCTCGTCCCGCAGGGGCGTCGGCTCTTCGCGTCCCTGACGGTGGCCGAGCACCTCAAGCTGGCACACCGACAGCGGACGGCGGCCTGGTCACCGGCCCGGGTGCTCGACCTGCTCCCCCGGCTCGGCGAGCGGCTGCGCCACCGCGCCGACCGTCTCTCCGGCGGCGAGCAGCAGATGCTCGCCATCGCCCGCGCCCTGCTCACCGGCCCCCGCGTCCTACTGCTCGACGAACCCACCGAGGGCCTGGCCCCCGCGGTCGCGGCCGATGTGCTCGCCCTGGCGGGCCGGTTGGCCGCCGACGGACTGGCCGTCCTGCTCGCCACCCCGAGCCCGGCCTCCGTGCTCCCGATCGCCGACCGGATCACCGTCCTCGGCACCGGCCGGATCTCGACCGCGCTGGACGGCGCCGCCGCGCGCCAGGACCCGGCCCACGTACTCGCCGCCCTCACCCCACCCCGCCACGCACCGCAGGAGCAGCCCTGATGCCGACCGAGACGCGCTACGCCTTCGACAACCGGTCCGACGAGGCCGTGGACCAGTTCCAGGTACTGGAGTCCTTCCTCGACCCGATCACCGCCTCCCACCTGGACCGGCTCGGGGTGCCGGCCGGGGCCCACTGCTGGGAGGTCGGGGCGGGCGCCGGGTCGATCGCCCGCCTGCTCGCCGAACTGGTCGGCCCCACCGGCTCCGTGACCGCCACCGACCTCGACCTGGCCCGGCTGACCACGCCGACCGGGTCCACCGGGTCCACCGGGTCCACCGGGAGCCTTCTGGTCCGCCGCCACGACGTCCGGTACGAGCAGCCGCCGGGCGGCCCGTTCGACCTGATCCACGCCCGCCTGCTCCTCCTCCACCTGCCCGAGCGGCACGAGGTGCTCGCCACCCTGGCCGGGGCGCTACGGCCGGGCGGTGTGCTGCTGATCGAGGAGTTCGACCGCAGCCCGCTCTCCGTCCTCACCCCGGTCGATCCGGCCGAGCGCGACCTCTTCTCCCGGGTCATCGACACCGTTCTCACCGTCCTGGGCGACCGGGGCGCAGACCTGGACTGGGGACGCCAGGTCCCCGCGGCGATGACACGCCTCGGTCTGACCGAGGTCCACACCACCATCCATGCCGAGAGCTGGTCCCACGACGGCGGCACCCGCCTCCATGAGATCAACTCGCGCCAGCTCCAGGAACCCCTGCTCGCCGCAGGTCTCACCCTCGACGAGCTGACCCGCTTCCGCGCGCTGGTCCGCAGGCCCGGCTTCAAGGCGCTCTCCTACACCCTGGTCTCGATCTCGGCGCGAAAGCCCGGATGAGCCGCCTCCGCGCGCTGGGGAAGGCCGAACTCCGCGCCGACACCGGAACACCCGGAGAATTCGCGTTGCTCATTTCCCCCCACCCGCTCTCGCTGTACGAGGCGGTAACATAACCCCGGCCGCGCTGCGGAATAACGATTCGCTACGAGGTCTTTCTAGTTCTCCGGAACGGCCCTAGTCTGCGTTCGTGTCGATCTTTCGAATGTTTCGGAACTCCGGCCCGCGGCTGGCCCCAGAACTCGATGACAGCAATCTCGGCAGAGTGCGCAAGCAACTCGAAAGTCCCTCGATGCCGGGGCTGATTGATATTCAGGTCGACCAGATCGAGCGGGTCCTCCAGGATGCGGGTACGGATTGGGATCGGCGGGCGCATCGATTCTCGGTGCTCGCGGAATCCGCCGCGGGCTCCGGTATCGCGCGGTCCTGGCTGAGGCGTCGTCCACACAGCGCCGATGCCATGGTCTTCCAGGCCTGGGTCGAGCTGGTGCGCGGCCGCCTGACGGGCGGGATGGAGGACGCGCGCTCCGCGGCCGACGACTGTCGTCGCGCTGCCGAGCTCGCGCCGGACGATCCGACACCGTGGGTGGTACTGCTCGGAATCCTGCGGCTGCTGAGATGCGAGCAGCAGGACGTGTTCAAGGTCTGGCAGGAGGTGATGGCGCGCGATACCTGGCACCGCGAAGCGCATTTCCAGATGCTGGGCTACCTGTCACCGGAGGAGTGCGGCACCCGCAGCCAGGTGCTGGAGCTCGTCGATTCCGTCCGTTCTCGGATACCTCCGGCGACCTCGGCGGTGCCGGCCGTGGGCCTGGAGCTCGCGGCGGCCATCGATCACCATCACCGGACCGTCGCCCGCGGCGGCGTCGACGCTCTCCTGGCGAGAAGGCAGTGGGCGAATCCGCGGGCGGAGTCCGCGCTGGAGCGGGCGCTGGCCAACTGGACCAAGCCCGGCCACCTGCGCCATGCGGCGGCCCTGGCCGATCTCAACATGCTGGCCTATGCGCTGGTCCAGGCCAACCGGCTCCCGGAGGCCGCGGAGGCCCTCCGGATGGTCGGAAGTACCGTCACGCCCTGGCCGTGGCGGCTGGACGGCGACCCGGTACAGCGCTTCGCCTACTGGCAGGCGCAGGTTCTGCGCTGAGCCGACCGGCGAGCCACCGTACCGGCGCCCGACAGCCCACCAGCCGACCAGCCGACCAGCCGACCAGCCGACCAGCCGACCGCCCGATGCTGCTCACCGCAGCAGCGGCATGAGGATGCACGTGGGGCGGAATGTTCCTAAGGTTCGGTGTACAGGGATGCGGCGCAGGAGAACCCTGATTCCCCTTCCATCCACCGCGTCGGCTCCCGATCATCCTGTCAGGAGATCACCGATATGACGACGTCCTCCGAAACTCCCGTCCTCGACACCCTGGCTGCCATGACCCTCGACTCGGTCGAACGCTGCGGCCTGCCCATGGACCAGCTCATCCTCACCCGCATCGCCGCGCTCGTCGCCATGGACGCGCCTCCGATGTCCTACCTCGCGCACATCGGCCCCGCCATGGAGTCCGGTGTGACGGCCGCCCAGGTGCAGGACGTCCTGGTGGCCATCGCGCCGATCGTCGGCACCGCCCACGTGATGTCCGCGGCCGGCCACATCGCCGAGGGTCTGGGATTCGCCATCGCCGTGGCCGAATCCGAGCTCGACGCGTAGCCCACACCCGGGATCCAGGCGGGACCCTCGGCCGCCGAAGGCCTCGGATGCCTTCGCGAGCCCACGATGCCACAGCCCCGGCTCGGCCCTACCCCGCCACTTCCGAACGGTCGGACGACCTGCACGGCGTCGCTCCCGCATGCGTGCAGGTCGTCAACGCTTCCCCAGCGGCCACCCCGCACGCGGACTGGCGTGAAGTCATCGCGCCTTCACCAGGCCGCAGCCGAGTCCGGCGGCCGAGGACTGAGCCGCGGCGCGTGCACTCCCACGGCCCGAGGTACACCCGCACGAGCACACCCGCCCACGAACACCCGCACGACGCGGCAGCGGAGGACGGCGGAGCCGCTCGCCCACAGCCGGGTGACCGTCGCCGCCGGCCCCCGCCGAGGCCTCAGGGCCGGCCGGCCTCGCGGAACGCTCCGGCGCAGAGTGCCCAGATGATGAAGATGTTCACGGCAATCAGCACGACGGCCCAGAACGGGTAGTACGGCAGCCACAGGAAGTTGGCGATCAGACTCAACCCCGCGAGCACGACACCGACCGCGCGCGCCCACACGGCTCCGGTGAAGAGCGCGAAGCCGGCGAGGACGACGACGATGCCCAGGATGAGGTGGACCCAGCCCCAGCCGGTCAGGCTGAACCGGAACGCGTAGTTAGCCGTTCTGACGAACAGGTCGTCCTTCGCGATGGCGGAGATTCCTTCGAAGATCGCCAGGGCCCCGCCGACGATCATCAGGATCCCGGCGAGGACGGTCCAGCCGGTTCGGAAGACATGCCGCGAGGCGCCCTGGGGGACGCTGCCCGCCTGTGAGAGGTTGAGGTTGCCGGCCATGAAGGCCTCCTTCAGCCGACGGAGGCACACGGCCGAGCGGAACGTGCCGACCAGCGGCGCCGATCTCCAGCGTCCCACGGCCGGACCAGGACCGCGCTGCCCACCGGGGCGGCGAGCGCCCGATCGCGGCCGTGGCCGTGCCGCTCCGGCCCGGGCCCCCGATCGCTCCGGCTTCCTCACCCGGCCTGGGTGATGCCCGCTGCGGCGCGCGGCGTCAGACTTGACCTGACCTGCTGTTTCCGGGCGGATTGGAGAGATCCGTGAAGGACCTCAAGTTTGAGCAGAAGCGTTCGCTGTCACGGCTGGAGGCCGCTGATCAGCTCTCCGCGCTCGCGGACGCGCTGAGGCACGGCGGCAACGCCGAACTGGAACTGGGCCCCGGGACCTTGAGCCTGCGGATCCCCGACGACCTCCGCACCGAGCTGGAGGTCGAGGTCGGCGACGGGGAGATCGAGCTGGAGATCGAGTTCAAGTGGCCCACCGCACAGACCGGGACGCCCCCGACGCGATCGGCGGGCGAGGACGGCTGACGCCACCACCAGGCCGCCCGCAGGCCCTGACAGTATCCGGGCGCGGCCGCCGCTCTCCGCCGCTCTACGGCCCTCCCGCGCCCCGGCCGACCGTCTACACCGCCGGCTCGGGGCTTCCGGGCCGGCGTCCGGGCTTGGTTCCGGGCTTGCTTCCGGGCTGGACGGTCGGGATTCGCCGGGTGAAGAACAGTGCCAGCAGAGCGGTCAGGGCGAGAACGGCGAGCGCGGCACGCAGGCCGTCGAGCCTCGCCTCGGCGTTCGCGTCGATCGCGGCCTGGGCCACCTCCGGGCTCGCCCCCGCGCCGTCCAGGGCGCTCTGGAGCTGCGCGTCCGACAGGAAGGGTACGCCGCTCTCGAGTTGGACGACGGCCTGGCTGGTGACTTCGGGGGGAATCGCCTGGTTCTGCTCGATGCTGGTCAGGAACGAGGTCGTCAGGGTGGCGATGAGGATCGATCCGGCGAGTGCCGTACCGATCGAGGAGCCGAGGTTGGTGACGGCGTTCTGGATACCGCCGACCTCCGCGCTCTGCTCGTCCGGCACGGCCGATACCGTGACCGCTCCGAGTTGGGACGCCAGCGCGCCCATGCCGAGGCCGATCAGCAGGAGCGGGATGGTGACGATCTCCGCGCCCGCGTCCGCGTCGAGGGCCGCCAGCAGCGCCACCGCACCCGCGAACAGGGCGAGGACACCGAGGCGCACCACCCGGCGCGGTGAGACGTCCGGCAGCAGCTTCGGGATCAGGATCGCGGCGGCCAGCAGGGTCAGTGAGAGCGGCAGGATGCGGACACCGGTGGCGAGCGCGGACAGGCCGAGGGCGACCGACAGGTAGAGCGGTACGACGAAGAACACGCCCATCTGCACGAAGTACTGGAAGAAGAACATCGTCAGGCCCCCGGTGAGCTGCCGGTTGCGCAGCAGAGCCGGGTCCACGAGCGGCTCCCTGTGCTGCTCCACCAGGTGCGCCTCCCAGCGGAGGAAGAGCCGGATCAGCAGCAGGCCTGCCAGCATCAGCCACACGACCAGCGAGATTCCGAGCCAGGCGGGTGCGTCGGGCTTGGGCAGGAACCAGCCCCACTCGCTGGAGCGCAGGACGCCGTAGACGAAGACCCCGAGCCCGAGCGCGGAGAGCACCGCGCCGACGAGGTCGATGGGCGGGCGGTCATCGGTCGGGGCATCGGCGATGCGGCGGGCGAACACGAGGATGGCGAGCACGATGACGACCTCGCCGGCGAAGACCCAGCGCCAGGAGAAATAGGTGGTCGCGACGCCGCCGATCAGCGGCCCGAGCGCGATCGCCACGGCGCCCGCGGCGGCGACGAGTCCGTAGGCGGCCGGCCGACGCTCCGCGGCGAAGTTGCCGGCGACCAGTGCGACGATCGACGGCAGGATGAGGGCTGCCCCGATTCCTTCCAGGAAGGACCAGCCGAGCAGCAGCACGGGCAGGTTCGGGGCGAGCGCCGTCGTGAGGGAGCCGCAACCGTAGATACCGCAACCGATCATGAACGCGCGTCTGCGGCCGATGAGCACGCCGACCTTGCCACCGGGAATCATGAACATCGCCATCACGAGCGTGTACGCCGTGATCGCGCCCTGGATCCCGGTCACGGTCGTACCCACGTCGTCCGCGACCGTCGCGATCGACACGTTCATCACCGAGCTGTCCAGTGCCATCAGGAACTGCCCGGCCGCCAGGATCAGCAGCACGAATCCCGCCGTCGCCGGCGCCTCAGAACTGCCGGCGGTGCCGGCTCTCGATGCCATGGGCGCATCGTTGCAGCGGCCGCGAAAGCCGGTACCCCGACCCGCCCGGGGGTAACCCGATCGGCCGTGCGTGACCGGGCGGACTCCGCCGCGCGAACGGGTGACAGGTCCTGCGGCGACGCGCACCTGCCGAGCTTCGAGGAGCGCCGCCGTAGCCCCGGTCCCGCAGGTCGCGCCCGGCGAGTGGTCTCCAGCGGGCGGAGTACCGAAGCTCAGCGCCGTTTCGACTTCCTGGCCGGCCGGATGCGGGAGATCTGCCCCCGAGCGGTTTGCCAGCGCTCCCGCGCCAGGCCGATGACATTGTCCCACTCACGGCGAACCTCGTCATCGGCCGGCCGCTCACCCTGACGGATTCTCCCCAGCTCGTCATGCACCTCCCGACCGAGAGCCGCCGACCCCACGACCACGAGCACGATGCCGAAGAATGCCGAGAGCATCGCGAAGACCACGCCCACCGTGCCGAAGCGAGCGGCGTAGGAGTTGAAGAGGTGCGGTACGTAGAAGGCCGCGCCCACCGAATAGACACCCGCCAGGACGGCCCCGATGACGCCGAACGGCAGAAGATCCCACCAGGCGACCCGCTTCGCCGCGAGGATCCAGCCGCCCCAGACGAGGAAGACCGCTGTCAGCAGCGCCTCCAGGAGGTACACCCATACGGCGAAGCGCCCGCGGCCCAGGTTGGCGTAGAGCCAGCCGCTCACCGGCACGTACAGCACGAAGGAGAGGGACCACTTCAGGTCGTTGAGGGTGTTTCGCACACTCAGCGGTTTGAGCTCCCACGTCTGCTCGAACAACCGCTGCACCGCACGCGCGAAGCTCAGTGTCGAGAGCATCAGGAACACCGCCCCGAAGATGCCGACGCTCGTGTCGGCAGCCGAGGAGAAGAGTTGTGTGACCGCAGCGGCTCCGCCCGCCGTGAGGCTGTAGCGGTCGATGACCCGGTCGGCGATGTCCTTGTCCCCGATATGGGAGACAATGGCACCGCACAGGATCGCGAGCGGAATCATCGCCGTCAGCATGCTGGACGCCAGCGCCATCGAGCGATCGAATCCCGCGATTCGCTGGAACCGGTTGACGACACGGAGCGCGAATGCCGGACGGAGCCAGAACGTCAGCGTCCTGGTGAAGCGCTCGCGGTTGATCGGTGCCGCCCTCCCTCCCTGGATCCCGGGAGTCCGTGACGGCACGAGCTTAGCCGGACCTCCTCCGTCAAGTCCTGAGGGAGACGACCGGCATGTCGGGCGGGGTCGGCCGGCTGACGAGCGGTTCAAACCTCGTTGGCTGACGTGCCGGCACAACCCGCTGTTGCTCCCGCGCCGTGGGGGCGCCACCGGAGCGGCTCCCCCCACGGCTCCCCCCACCACTGCCGCACGCCCCCGCCGCGCGACTGCGCGTCAGGCGACGTGCATCGTGAGTACCGCGGTGTGCAGCTTCCCTGCGGTCTGGAACTGGAGGAAGACCCGCCAGTTCCCGGACTTGCCGAGCACGGCGTGGAAGGTCAGCGTCGGCCCGCCGTGGTCCCCGTCGACGACGTTCAGGGGGTGGAGGTGGGCCAGCGCCTGGTCGCCCTCGTGGAAGGCGCTGAGGTGGGCGTAGCTGTCAAGGTACGGCTGGAGATCGGTGACCGGCCGGCCGTCCTTGCTGATGGTGGCGGTGACCTTGTGGGCCATCCCGGCCATCGGCTCCCCGTGGACGGCGACGGTGTAGCCGTCCACCGTCGTACTGTCGGCCGCGGCGGGCAGCGGAGCGGCGGCGGCCTCGCCGGACACCGTCACGCTTCGGCTGAGGACGAACTCACCGCCCTTGTGGGGGCCGGTGTTCGGGGTGAAGGCGGCGTAGAGCCGCCAGTTGCCCGGATCGAGGGCGGCCAGGTCGGTGGTCCAGGTGCCGTCGTCGGCCATCGTCGGGTGCAGGTGCTGGTAGCCGGTGAGGTCCGAGCGGATCGCGTAGAAGTGCAGCTTCTTGGTCTGCGCGACGGCGAAGTCGGTGATCGGCTGGCCGTCCGGGCCGGTGATGGTGAACGGGTAGCTCACCGCCTGGCCGGAGGGGAGACCGACGACCGGGGAGTCCAGACGGTAGCCGTCCAGTTCGGCGGCGAGCCCCTCGCCCGCCGCCATCCCGGGCATCCCGGGCATCCGCGGCATGGCCGAGGAGGCCGCGCCCGGCGATGCCATCGCGGCGTGGTCCATGCCCGGCATGCCCGCGTGTCCGGAGTGCGAGGACGAACCGCACGCCGTCAGCACGAGGGCGAGCAGGGCCGTCGCACCGGCTGCGACGGGTCGACGACGGGAGAGCGAGCGAGGAGAAGCGAACATCAGCAGGTCTTCCGGTACGAGCGCGCCGAGGAGGGAGCGCGGATGAGCAGATGAGCAGATGAGCGAGGGCCGGGGCCGGGGCCGGGGGTCGGTCACAGCCTCGGCCGCCCTGTCAGGCGCGCACGACACACACGCGCCCGCAGCAACCGGCCGCCGCCTTGCCACCACGGCCCGCGGACCCGACCGCAGACCGCCGGGAACACCCCACCACCGATCACGGTCTCGGCGGCGAAGGCCACGCCGGTGATGCGCCAGGTATGACGGCGACGTCCATGGTCGGCCTCCTACACGTCCTGAGCCGATGGCGCCCTGATACGCCTGGCCCGTGGTGCTGCGGGGCCCGAGGAATGTGGGGCCTCACATCACAGGAGACCGACGACGGACGCGGCGATAACGGAAATCCGGGGCGCGCTCCTCGGGTCGACCGGCTGCGGGCACGGGAACACCTTGCCGCCACTGTGGGCTGGCCCGGTCTTCCAGTCCTCCGGCAACGCCCGCCCGATGTAGTTCCCCCGCCCCGACGCCGCCCGGCGCGACGAACAGCGACGACGCGCCCGGAGCCCGTGCGTCACCCGGCTCAGTGCCCACCGTCGACCACCGGGTCGACGGTGCCGACCCACAACTGGCTGACCTCGGACACGTACCGGCCGCCCTTCGAGTGCTGGGGAGCGACCAGGCGGGGCCCGGCGGCGTCATCGAGGGGCACACCGTCCTCGGGCACCGCGAGCAGCACCTGGCTCTTGGCGAATCCGGGGTCGAGCTCCGCCCACGCGAACACCGCCCGGTAGTCGCCGCCGCCTGTCGCGGCGACGAAGCCGCGCAACGACGGGTTCTTCCTTCGCCAACAGCTTCCTCCGGTCCCCATCGCTCGCACGAGACGCGTCTGTGCGAGTCACCGGACCTGAAGTCAGAAGCCTTCACCGACCACACAGTTGCTGGCGGTCGGCGTGGCTGCATCGCGCCCGCCGCCGGGCCCCAGCTCCAGGCGAGCAGGCGGCGAACGTCCGGGCCCGCCGATGTGGAGGAAGCTAAGGTCGTAGATCCAAGCGTGACGGTGTTGTCGACGGACGATGGGGGAGATCAATGACGCAGCTGGCGGGCGACGCGGACTACGGGCAGATAGGCCTCGGCTACGCGCGGATCCGGCGCACCGACCCCCGTATCGCGGCCCGGGTCCACGCTGCGCTCGGCAACGCCCGTACGGTGCTGAACGTCGGTGCCGGCACCGGATCGTACGAGCCGCTGGACCGCCACGTACTGCCCGTCGAGCCCTCCGCCGAGATGCGCCGTCAACGCCCCGCCCATCTGGCACCGGCCATTCACGCCGTCGCCGAGGCGCTGCCCTTCGACGACGACGCGGTCGACGCCGCCATGGCGATGGTCACCCTCCACCAGTGGCCGGACCCGGTCGCGGGGCTGCGTGAGATGCGCCGGGTCGCCCGCGGGCCGGTGCTGGTACTCACCTTCGACCCTGCCGAGCTCGGCCGGATGTGGCTGATGGACTACGCCCCGGAGCTGCAACAGGTCGAAGCGGGCCGCTTCCCCACCGTCGACACCATCACCGCGGCACTCGGCCCCGGAGCCGAGGTACAGCCGGTGCCGATCCCCTCGGATTGTGTCGACGGGTTCACCGAGGCCTTCTACGCGCGCCCCGAATCCCTGCTCGATCCGGCCGTACGCCGCGCGCAGTCCGCGTGGAGCTTCCTGGCGCCCGGGGTCGAGGAGCGGGTCGCCGCTGCGCTCGCCGCCGACCTGGAGTCCGGCGTCTGGGACGAGCGCTACGGCTCGCACCGCAGCCGGCCCGAGTTCCACGGAGCCGTCCGCCTCATCGTCAGCCACTGAACCCACGCGGACCGTCCCACCGGAGGATGCGCCGTGCGCCCTGAAGCATCAGTTCGATAGGTTGGGTGGTCCAGTCGGTGATCGAGTTCTGCTAGGGGCTTCCTGATGGATGATCAGGCTTCACACCAGCTCTTCTCTTACGGCACGTTGCAGCTTCCGGAGGTCCAGCTCGCCCGGTTCGGCAGGCTGCTCGAAGGGCAGGCCGACGCGCTGCCCGGCTACCGGCTGACCTACATCGCGATCACCGACCCCGAGGTGATCGCGGCCAGCGGCACCGACCGGCACCCCCTGGTCGTGGCCTCCACCGACGACGGCGACGCGGTGGAGGGCAGTGTCTTCACCATCACCGACGCCGAACTCGCCGCAGCCGACGACTACGAGGTCGACGACTACGTCAGGACCCCGATCGTTCTGCGGTCGGGGACGAAGGCCTGGGCCTACCTCGGCGCCTGAGCACGCCGCCCGACGGTCCGCCGCTCGGCGGACCCGGCCGCCCCGCGGTGTCACGCCGGGCCGGTGATGCTGTTCGGCATGCGGAGACTCCTGATTGAGTTGGCACCACTCGTTCGCATGTGCACGATGCATGGTGATCGTAGGCTGAGGGGTGGGCGGCGACCGTCGTCAGGGACGCGTTCGGGACGCGGGCAGGCCGCGCGGCCTGAAGCGTGGACGTCGACAGTCGCCGACCCGGCCCGAGCCCGTTCCCGATCCGATCACTGCAAAGGCAGCATCAGCAGCGGCGAAAGAGGTTGGCCGACATGGCGGTTGAGGCATCACACGAGCTGGAGGCCCAGCGGGCCGAAGGCCTGGTGGCGGCACAGAAGAAGGCGATTGCCCTGTTCGCCGAGGTCGAGGCCCGGGGCCTGGTCGCCCCCGGCGCGGGCGAGCGGGAGGTCAGCGACCGTATCCGCGACCTGGCCAACGAGATGTTCGGCACCACCAAGCACTGGCACAAGCGCATCGTCCGCTCCGGCCCCAACACTCTCCGGCCGTACCAGGACAACCCGCCGGACCGTGTCATCGCTCCCGACGACATCGCCTTCGCCGACTTCGGCCCCATCTTCGAGGAGTACGAGGCGGACTTCGGCCGCACCTACGTCCTCGGCGACGACCCCCGCAAGCAGCGCCTCCTGCACGACCTCCCTCGGATCTTCGACGCGGGCCGCTCCTTCTTCGCCGCCCACCCCGACGTCACCGGCGCCCGGCTCTACACCGAGGTCGAACGCCTCGCCGCCGAAGCCGGCTGGACCATCGGCATCTGGCACACCGGCCACCTCGTCGGCGAATTCCCGCACGAGACCAACGACGGCGCCAAAGCCCAGTCCTACATCACCCCCGAGAACCACTCCCCGCTCCGCCGCACCGACCGCGCGGGCCGGACCTGCCACTGGATCCTGGAGCTGCACCTCATCGACCAGGAGCGCGGCTTCGGCGGATTCTACGAGCAGCTTCTGGACCTGGCCTGATGACCTGACCTGGAACTCGCAACAGGAGCGAGGGCACGTACACGGAGGAGCCCGACCGGTGAGCATTGGGTCGCCGGTCGGGCCCGGGCGGGTCAGTTGACGTGGACTGCGGGGCTGCCGGGCTGGGTGGTGTCGGCGACGGGGCCGTAGGTGGCGGAGAAGTAGCCGTCGCCGGGGCAGAGGGCCGAGCCGCCGCTCTTGGCGAAGTGCTCGTTGCGGAAGGCCAGGCTGTGGGCGGCGTTGTCGGCGTTGCCGCTGAACGCGCCGCTGAGCTGGTAGACACAGGTGATGGTGCCGAACCAGGTGTTGAGCGCGGCGGTGGCCTGGATCGGTCCGCCGGCTCCACCGGCGAGGGTGACCGGGAGCCCGGGGCCGTCGTCTACGGCGATGCCGTAGGGAAGGTTGCCGACCGTCAGGCTGCGGACCGAGGTGACACCGGTGACGTTGCTGGTGCACGAGCCGAAGGTCAGCCCCGTCAGGGACTCCGTCGCCGTGCCGGGCGCCGCCGGGTTGCCCAGCACCTTGGCCGAGAGCTGGGAGACGGCGCAGGTGACGCCGGTCGTGCTGGTCGCGGTCGAGTAGAAGGTGGCGCGGGTGTTCGCGGCGAGCGGTGCGGCGAGCGCGTCGCCCACCGCGACGACGGTGCCGCCCGCGCCGCCGGCGGTCAGCACCGGGGTGGCGACGGGCCCCGGCATCGCGGACGCGGGGACCGCGCCCAGTGCGAACGCGGCGGCGACGGTGACGGTTGCGGCAAGGTGGCGGTGACGGCGCATGGGAAGGCCTCTTCCTCGGTGAGGGGAGATCGAGAAGGCGAACCTTTCGCTGCTCCCGGACCGTGGGGGATCGGGGAGCTGACTACGTTGTAGAGCCATGTCCATGCACCGTCAAGGCAACGGGTGGAACTTGCTGACTTCTCGTCAACAAGCGGGAGGGCCGGTGGACCGACGTCATGCAGCGGCGCCGCGGTACGGCGGGACGACAGCGCCCGGACTTCCACCATCGGCCCCGAAGGTGGCGGGGCGCTCGACAGGGCGCTCGACAGCCCAACCGAGCACACCATTCCTCCATGCATGTGTTCACTCTGTGAAATTCATGTGCTCTGACCCCTTGTCAGGGCGATCATTCCTACCTACCTTCGGGGGTCAGGATCCCGGCCCCACCGGGCCTGGCGGTCTGCGGCGGGCGCAACCCGCGCCGTCGCCGGACGCACGACAAGACCTGGAGGCGTCACATGCCCGTAACCATGATCGACGAGATCCGCGACGCGGGTCCGCTGGTGGTCGACGACGAGGCCATCGTGTTCGAGGACGACGACCGCAACGACCACGACGCCACGGCGTGTCTCGCCGACCCGTGGGTGACGGCAACCACCCGCTTCGCCTGCGATCTGAACTCCTGACGGTGACCGAGTCCATCGCCGGCCGCAGCGGATGGTCCGATGACACCTGGTCGTACCTGAACGATCCGCGGATGCCGGCGATGGACCACGGTTGGAAACTGCACGTCTCGGCTCGACCCGGCGACCTCAGGGCCGTGACCGGCCTCGTCCTGCCGGTGCTGTTGAGCCACGTCTGCCACGCGAAGTGGGCCAGGAGTCCGGAGACCCTGCGCGTGATCAACTCCGGTGCGTCGAGTGCGGGTGCCGTCGGGAAGGCGATCACGGTCTATCCGGTACCCGGCGTCGTCGTCGGGCTCGCCGACGAACTCGTCGCCGTGTTGCACGGCCGGGAGGGCCCGCAGATCGTCAGCGACCGGCGGGTCGATCCGCGTTCCCCCGTCTACTACCGCTACGGGCCCTTCACCGGTGACTACCGGACCGGCCGGAGCGGGCGGCTCGAGTCGGTGATGGTGGGCCCGGACGGTCGGGTCTTCGACGGCCTGGCCGGCGGTGCATACCGCTGCCCGCCCTGGGCCGAGGATCCGTTCGAGAACCGGCCGGGGCACGGCGCCCGGCCGCGCTCCTCCCCCGGATTCGGCGGCGGACGCTACCGGGTCACCGTCGGCATCGCGCGCAAACCGCAGGGCAACGTCTACCGCGCCGTCGACCTGGTCACCGGGCTGCCGGTGGTCGTCAAGCAGGCGCGGGCCTTCGTGGCCGAGGACGAGTCCGGTGCGGACACCCGCGACCGGCTGCGCAACGAGCGGAGGGTCCTGGCCGCGCTCGGCACCGTCACGGGGGTGCCCCGCGCGCTCGACTACTTCCGGCACCGCTCGGACGAGTACCTGGTGATGACCAGCTGCGGCGATCGGGACCTGCGGCGGGACGTCCAGGAGAACGGCCCCTACCAGGACGACGAGGCCCGGCCGTCACGCTCGCTCCCCGACCTGGCCGCCCGGCTCCTCCGTGTCCTGGACGGCATCCACCTCCGGGGCGTGGTCGTCCGTGATCTCAAGCCCAGCAACGTCGTGCTCGACGCCACGGGTCGATGCCATGTGATCGACTTCGGGATCAGCGCGCTGGCCGGCGTCGGCCCGGACGGCTCGACCCCCGGCTACAGTGACCCGGTTCGACGTGCGAGCGGACCGGCCGAGCCCGCCGACGACTACTACGCCCTGGGCGCGACCCTCTGCTTCGCCGCCACCGGCATGGATCCGGTGATCGTCGACTCCGACGCCGCCGTCAACCGGGACCGCACCCTCGCCGGCCTGGCGTGGGCGCTGCCCGGCGAGGACCACCGGCGGATCCGGGCCGCGATCGCCGAGTTGATGAGCTTCGATCCGGCCGTGCGGACGGCCGGCGCCGACCGGCTCCGCACCGGGGCGCCCAGGGTGCTCGGCCTGCCCGAGGTGTCCCGGGCATCCGGGCAGCCCGGTCGGCTCCGAATCGACGGCGGCCTGCTCGAGGAGATCATCGAGCACACGACCGCGTTCTGCGTCGACGAGGCCCACAGGATCGCAGACCCCGTGCTCGCCGCACGCGCGAACATCCCGACGCCCGTCGACGTCTACGGCGGAAGCTCGGGGCTCGGCCTGGAGCTCCTTCACCACCTCCACCGACGCGGGGTGCGCGAAGCCGTCGACGCCCTGGGGCAATGGACGGCGAGCCGGTCCAGGAGCCTCTCACCGGGCTTCTACTCGGGCCGTACCGGCGTCGAGCTCTTCCTCGCCGAGGCGGCGGCGACCCCGGACGCCGGGGACCTGGACGTGGACGTGGCGAGCACGGCAGGGCCGGGAGACCACCCCGCCCTGCCGACCCGGGGACCCGACGGCGGGCTGCCGGAAGCGGACCTGATCGAGGGCGTCGCCGGAATCGGCATCGGCCGCCTGCTTCTCGCCCGCCACGCCTTCGCGGGCGGCAACAGCCGGCTCGCCGACCGACACCTCGCCGTCGCCGCCGAGTGCGACCGGATGCTGGCGTCCGACCGGGCCCGGCTGACGCCCGCGGGCGCCGGTACGGCCGGCAGTGCCGCCCTGCGCGAAGGACTTGCGCACGGCGAGGCGGGTGTCGCGTACTTCCTGCTCGAGTACGCGAGCGCGACCGGGGATCCCGGCGCCGTCCGCAGGGCCGGGCGGGCCTGCGCGCACCTCGCCGCCGTCACACCGGGCATCGTCGCGGCGGCGACCGGCCCGGGAGCGACACGCCGCTACGGCTCGTGGTGCCGGGGCCTGGCCGGGATCGGGGCGGTACTCGTCCGGGCCGCCGACCGCCTCGGCGAACCCGGTTACCTCGTCCTCGCCCGGCAGAGCGCGCGCACCTGCGCCCGGCTTGCGCCGCGCATGCCCCTGGTCACCCAGTGCTGCGGTCTGTCCGGGGTCGGTGACCTGATGGTGGACGTCGCCAAGGCGTCCGGGGCCGAGGAGTTCTGGGACGCCGCCGAGACCGTCGCCGCGATCATCCTGAGCCGCAGCGGCGGCACCTCGACTCGTCCGGTGTTCCCGGACACCGGCCTGACCCGGTCGAGCGCCACCTGGGCCGGCGGCTCCGCCGGCGTGCTCGCCTTCCTCAGGCGACTGCACGACCGGGGCGGGCAGCGGCTCGGCCTCATCGACTGACCGGCTCCGGGGCGAGTCGCTCCGTAGGATTCCTGGGCCCCGAGCACCTCCTTGGGTCTCCCCAGTGCCCGGTCACGCCGATATTGCGGGCGAGCAGCTACCCGCGTGCCGCAGACTCGGACCGAGCACTTTTCAGACCGAAGGATGGCATTCATGGTTGACCGGCCCTTGACACTCATGGCAGTGCACGCCCACCCCGACGACGAGGCCACCGGAACAGGGGGTGTCCTGGCGCGGTACGCGGCGGAGGGGATTCGCACGGTCCTCGTCACGTGCACCGACGGCGGTTGCGGTGACGGACCGGGGGGTGTCAAGCCGGGCGAGCCCGGACACGATCCGGCGGCCGTCGCCGCGATGCGTCGCCAAGAGCTCCAGGCGAGCTGTGAGGTCCTGAACGTCAGTCATCTGGAGCTGCTGGAGTACGCCGACTCCGGGATGATGGGCTGGCCGGCCAACGACGCGCCCGGGTCCTTCTGGCGGACACCCGTGGAGGAGGGCGCCGCCCGCCTCGCCGAACTCCTCCGGCGCTACCAGCCCGATGTGGTCGTGACCTACGACGAGAACGGGTTCTACGGCCACCCCGACCACATCCAGGCGAACCGCATCACTATGGCGGCGCTGGCGACGACCGGGATGACGTCGAAGGTGTACTGGACGACGGCGCCGCGCTCGATGATGCAGCGATTCGGGGAGGTCATGCGCGAGTTCGGCGCGGACTGGGAGGAGCCGGATCCGGCGGAGGCCGCCGCGATGCCCGAGATCGGACTCCCCGACGAGGAGATCACCACCTGGGTGGACACCACCGAGTTCGGCGCTCAGAAGTTCGATGCGCTGGCCGCGCACGCCAGCCAGGGCGAGAACATCTTCTTCCTGAAGATGGGCAAGGAGAGGTTCACCGAGCTGATGGGCGTGGAGACCTTCGTACGGGTCCAGGACACCACCGGCGCTGCCGTGCCCGAGAACGACCTCTTCGCCGGACTGCGCTGATCCCCGGCCCAGCCGGGCGGCTCGGGGCCCGCCGTCTGCACATCCGCAGGACGACCCGAAGGGCTGCTCGCGGCGGGGGCCAGGGTCAGCTGCGGACGCGGCCGACCCGGCCCTCGTCCCAAACCGGTTCGTCCGCCTCCGTCACCCGGCCGTCCGCCCGGAAGACCAGGAAGCGGCTGAACACCCGGGCGAACCAGCGGTCGTGGGTGACCGCCACCACTGTTCCGGTGAAGGCGGCCAGGGCCTGTTCCAGGGCCTCGGCGGAGATGAGGTCGAGGTTGTCGGTCGGTTCGTCCAGCAACAACAGGGTCGCCCCGGCGAGTTCCAGCAGCAGGATCTGGAAGCGTGCCTGCTGCCCGCCCGACAGGGTCTCGAAGTTCTGGCGGCCGGCGCCGGCCAGTCCGTAGCGGCTCAGGGCCGACATGGCGCGCTCCAGGTCCAGCCCGGCCCGGTCGCCCTCGCCGCCGCCGAGGATGTCGGCCGGCGTCCGGCCGGCCCACTCCGGGTGCCGGTGCGTCTGGGCGAACAGCCCGGGGCGGACCCGTGCGCCGAGCCGGCATTCGCCGGTGTGTGCCACGGTCGCGGCCGCGCCCCCGCCGGCCTCGTCCAGCAGGCGCAGGAAGTGGCTCTTGCCGGATCCGTTCGAACCGAGCACGCAGATCCGGTCGCCGAAGAACACCTCCAGGTCGAACGGCCGCATCAGACCGCTGAGTTCCAGGTCGCGACAGGTGATCGCCCGAACGCCGGTCCGGCCACCGCGCAGGTCCGGCGCGACCCGCTGCCGGCGCGGCGGCGCGGGCGGCGGCCCGACCGCCTCGAACTTCGCCAGCCTGGTCTGGGCCGCGTGGTAGCGCGAAGCCATCTCGTCACTGATGGAGGACTGTTGACGCAAGGTCCTGACCAGGTCCTTGAGCTGCTCATGCTTCTCGCTCCAGCGCTGCCGCAGCTCGGCTGCGCGTTGCCAGCGGGCCTCACGGGCCTCGCCCCAGGTGGCGAATCCGCCGCCGTGGGTCCAGGCCGTGCCGCCCTCCAGCGTCACGACCTGGCCGGCCGTCCGGCTCAGCACCTCGCGGTCGTGGGTGATCAGCAGCACGCCCTGCCGGGTCTGGGCGAGCTGCTCCTCCAGCCAGCGCTTTCCCGGGACGTCCAGGTAGTTGTCCGGTTCGTCCAGCAGCAGCAGTTCGGCCGGGCCCCGGAGCAGGGCCTCCAGGACGAGTCGCTTCTGCTCGCCGCCGGACAGCGTCGCCACCGCCCGGTACTGCGCTGCCTGGAACGGGATGCCGAGCGCGGCGACCGTCACGGTGTCCCAGAGCACCTCGTAGTCGTACCCGCCGGCCTCGCCCCAGTCCACCAGCGCTTGGGCGTAGCGGAGTTGGGTGGGTTCGTCGTCGGCCTCCATCATGGCGAGCTCGGCCGCGTCGAGGAAGGCGGCGGCTGCCCGCAGCGACGGCGGCGCGACGGTGAGCAGGAGGTCCCGGACCGTACGGTCGTCGCGCAGGCTGCCGATGAACTGCGGCATGACCGCGACGGCGCCCTGGGAGCGGAACGATCCCTGCTGTGCCGGGATCTCGCCTGCGAGGGTGCGCAGCAACGTGGTCTTGCCCGCACCGTTGTCGCCGATGAGCGCGACCGTTTCGCCTGCCGGCACCCGGAAGGAGACGTCGTGGAACAGCTCGCGACCGTCGGCGAGAACGTGACCGAGGCCGGCGGCTTCGAGGTAGCCCATGGGAGCGGATCCTAGCCGCCGAACGCTCGATGGGCGATTCAATTCCGCCGGCCGCCTGACGGATTCCCGAGCTTGTGATGGATCATCAACTATGGCTCATCGTATGATAGTTAGTCGACCGATCGGCCTATTCACCCGTCAGCCTGAATGTCGCGCCGACCGCCTTGCGCCAATCAGTCGCATACGGAACGGTTGTACTCGAAGGAATCGCCGGGGCGGGACCACGAGATCTCACCCGAGGCGGCTCTGCGGCTGCGTGCTTGCGGCTGCGGGCACGGTGCTTGTCCCGATGCCAAGCGTGCCGCCCCTACCGGGAATGCGAGAGGCAATCGATGCCGTCCAATGTCGCCACGTACTCCGCCGACCCCGCCGCGCGGTCCGCTCTCGTCACCGTCGCACTCGTCGGGGCGGAATTCGGGTGGGGCAGCTCGGGGAAGCTGAGCGCGGTGCTCTCCGCGTTGCGGGACCGGTCGGCGCCTCCCCTGCGGTTCGTCGGGCTGGCGTCGGGGCTGGGCCGCCCGCTGCTCGCCGAACACACGGTGGACGACTGGTACGACCTGCCGGACGATCCCGGCCGGCTGGCCCCCACGGTCCGGGAGATCGTGCGGTCGCAGGGGGTGCGGGCCGCCGTGGTCGTCCTGGACGGCGCGGCCGCGACGGCGCTGCTGGCCGTCGGAGTGCCCACGGTGTTCGTCGACAGCCTGCCCTTCCTCTGGTCCGAGGGCGACCGGGCCGCGCTGCCGCTGGACGCGACGGTGTACTGCGCCCAGAAGAGCGTCGAGCTGCCACCCGAGTGCATGGACGTCCTGGCCGACGCCCCGGGGCTGCGCTGGGTCGAGGCGGTCATCGCCCGGCCCCGCGCCTCGGAGTCGGAGCGTGGTGCCGGGCGGAGCACCGGCCGCCCGTACCGCAGGGCGCTGGTCAGCCTGGGCGGTCTGCGGGCACCGAGGCTCGGCGATCCGGCGCACTATCCGCGCCTGGTCGTCCCGGCAGCCCTGGAGGCCCTCGCCGCCCACGGGGTCGAGGAGGTGCACATCGCCGGCAACCTGCCCGGCGATCTGGCGGGTCGGCTCATCGACGCGTCGGTCGCCCCGCCCCGGACGACCACCGGCCCACTCGGGCACGGCGCGTTCCTGGACCGGTTGGACGACTGCGACGTCCTGCTCACCTCGCCGGGTCTGACCACCCTGCTGGAGGCCGGCGACCTGAACGTCCCCACCGTCTGCCTGCCGCCGCAGAACCTCAGCCAGATCTTCAACGGCCGCTACCACAGCCAGGCACTCAAGGCCCCGCTGCGGGTGCTCTGGCCCAAGTACGTGCTCGCCGAGGACGACGCACTGGCGCTCCGTTCGGAGGGCGAGGACCACGCCCTCGAACTGATCTACGGCGCGATCGGGGCGGCAGCACAGGGCGACCACCGACAGGCCGTCAGCCACACCTTGCGCGACGGTGTCCTGGAGGCGCTGCGCCGGTCCGCCGGGGTCGACGACTGGGGCGCGCTCACCACCGCGGTCGGTACCGGCGGCGCGGCCCAGGTGGCCGACGCGCTGCTCGGAGTCCTGGGCCCGACTGACCGGCTCTCCCGACCCGCCTGACCTGCGCGTTCCGGACCACCTGGTCACCACCCGTCCCCCGTGCCACCCGTCCCGTGAGCCGCCTGGAAGGTCTCCACCCCGTGCGTACACGCGATCGCTACCTCTTCATCAGGATCCTGGAAGCCTGCAACGCCGACTGCTTCATGTGCGAGTTCGCCCTCTCCCGCGACACGTTCCGCTTCTCCCGGGAGGACTTCGACGACCTGGTGCCCAAGGCCAGGGACGCCGGCGTGGGCTACATCCGGTTCACCGGTGGCGAGCCGCTGATGCACCCGGACGTGGTTGAACTGGTGCGCTCGGGGACGGCCGGCGGGATGAGGATGTCCCTGATCACCAACGGCTCGCTGCTGCCCCGGATGGCCGCCCCGCTGGCTGCGGCCGGCCTGGCCCAGGTGATCGTCAGCCTGGACGGCGCCTCGGGCGCCACCCACGACGTCTACCGGCGCTCCCCCGGCATGTTCGACAGCGGGCTGAAGGGCCTGCGCGACGCCGCCGCGCTCGGCGTCCTGCCCAGGGTCAACACCGTGGTCGGCCCGCACAACTACACCGAGATGCCACGCCTGCAACAGGTCCTGACCGAGGCGGGGGTACGGCAGTGGGAACTGTCCGCGCTCAAGCTCGACCGCACCATCACCTACCCCGACGCCGATCACGTCCGCAGCGTCTGCGATCCGATCTACGAAACCGACCCGGCCACCCTCCTGGTCCCGATGGGCAAGCGCTTCTACGGCGACACCCCGCAGGAGCAGGAGCGGTACTTCACCCGGTCCGTCACCCCGCGCGCCGCCGAACCGCTGTGTCACGTCGCCGACGACGTCATCTACGTCGACGGCAAGCTCGGGCGGATGTTCTCGTGCAGCTGCCTCCCTCACCGGGAGGGCGACGACGGGCCCGGTGGTGCACCCCTGCGGGAGCAGGGGGTGATCCGCCTGGACACCCCGGCCTTCCGGGCCCATGCCGACTACTTCCGCGAGCGCGGCCCCGAGGTGTGCAGCGGGTGCTCCACCACCGCTGCCGGCTACAGCGACGACGTGGCCCGGCTCGGGGCGGTGGGACCATGGCACTACTGACCTCCGCCGAGGAGGCCCCGGCCGCGCCGGAGCGCCGCGCCGCGCACGGCCCGCGGGTGCTGCTGAGCGCCCGCGAGGACCAGTTGGACTCGACGCTCGCCCTGCGCCGGGTCGCCGCCCACCTCGGCGACCTCCGTCCGGTCGGCTGGTCCGACCTCGACCCCCTACCGGTCGCGGCACTGGTCTGCGACGACGTGCCGGCCACCGAGCGGCTGCTGGGCCTGGGCGTGCCGGTGGTGCACCTGAGCTCGGGTCATCCGGGCCCGGGCGCCGAGGACACGCCGCCGAGGGGTGCACTCGGACGGATTCACCGGCCCGGGTGGCTGCCACTGTCCGCTCCCCTCGTCCGCGGCGCACGGCCCACCGGGCTCCTCGCGCCGCAGCGCACCGGCAGGAGCAGGACCCGCTCGGGCACCCTCCTGCTGCTCTCCCTGTGGTGCGTACCCGACGCGGAAGCGGAGGCCTTCGCCACCGGGGCGCTAAGGGGGTTGGTCGGTGCGGCGCTGCACCGCACCGGGAGCTGCACCGTGGTCGCCGACACCGGGCTCGCGCTCCTGCGGTCCGCCCTGGGCGGCCTCGCGGAGCGTCCGGGCCTCCGGTTGCGCCGGGCCGCCGAGGTCGACACGGACGCACTCCACGCCGATGCCGCAGTATTCCTGGCCTCGCCGGTGCTGGGGGCGCTCGCCCTCGCCCAGGCGCGACGGGCACCGCTGGCCCCGCTGCCGCCGCTCGGGGCCGCCCAACGTGACCTGGCCGAGCAGGTGGCCGAGGTCCTGCCGCTGCCCTCGGCCGGCGATCCCGACGACCCGGGCCTGTGGGCCCTGTCCGCGGCGGCCGCAACCGGCCCGTGGCACCTGCTCGACCCGGCCCTGGACGACCTGCGCGGCGCGCAGCGGGTCGCCCGCACCCTCCGCCAACTCGCGCTCGCCCCGCTGTGAGCGCCCTCCGTGCACCCCGCTGCGGGCCCCGCCCACGGCGAGCCCACCGTAGCCGCCCCCTCCCCCCGCCTCGCCCGTCTGCCGGTCCGGCCTCACCGGTCCCGGCCACCTCACCCACGTCGTCCACGTCGTGCTGGAGCCGCCATGTCCGACACCCTTCACGAACCCCCGGATGCCACCCGCCCCGCACTGATCCGCCCCAGGGTCCCGGAGAGCGACTGGGACGACTGGCGCTGGCACATGCGCCGACGCATCACCACCGTCGAGAAGGCCCGGCAGTGGATCAACCTCGCTCCCGACGAGGAGAAGGCCATCGCCGGGGTGGCGGGCAAGTACCGCTGGAGCGTCACCCCGTACTACGCGTCGCTGATGGACCCGGACGACCCCGGCTGTCCGGTCCGGCAGCAGGCGGTGCCGGCCCTCGGTGAGCTGATGGACTTCCCCGGGGCCGAGGTCGACCCGGTCGGGGACACCTACTACCGCAGGACCAACCGGGTGGTGCACAAGTACCCGGACCGGGTGATCATGCTGATCACCGAGGCGTGCCCGGTCTACTGCCGCCACTGCACGCGCAAGTTCCACACGACCGACGTCGAGGGCACCTACTTCCGGGACGACGAGGGCGGCTCCTTCGACGAGGACCTGCGCTACATCGCCGACCACCCCGAGATCCGGGACGTCCTGCTGACCGGCGGCGACCCGCTGTCCTACCAGGACGGCAAGCTGGAGGAGATCGTCGCCGGGCTCCGGGCGATCCCCAGTGTGGAGATCATCCGTATCGGCAGCAGGTTCCCCGTGCTGCTGCCCCAGCGGATCACCGACGGGCTCTGCTCGATGCTCGCCCGGTACCACCCGGTCTGGCTGAACACCCACTTCAACCACCCGAAGGAGATCACCGTGCAGGCCGCGGCGGCCGTCGACCGCCTGCTGCGGCACGGTATCCCGGTCGGGAACCAGACGGTGCTGCTGCGCGGGATCAACGACGACGTCGCCACCATGCGCACCCTGATGACCGAGCTGCTGCGGATCCGGGTCCGGCCGTACTACCTCTACCACTGCGACAACGTCACCGGGGTCTCGCACTTCATGACGTCCGTGGAGAAGGGCTGGGAGATCATGGCCGGCCTGCAGGGCCACATCACCGGGTTCGGCGTCCCCCAGTACGTCCTGACCACGAAGATCGGCAAGATCCCGATCGCGCAGCCCTCCTTCACCCCCACCCCCGACGGCCTGCTGCTCCGCAACTACCGAGGCCAGGAGATGGTCGTCGACGGTGAGGCGCAGCCGATCACGGAGTCCGACACACCATGAGCTCACTCGACAAGCGGCTCGGGCAGCGCTTCCTGCCCTACGGAGCGAACTACCTCGACTGGTCCGACATGTCGGAGCTGAGGAAGGTGATCGAGCACCAGGTCCTGTTCCGGTACCAGACCGAGACCGAGAGCATGGCCTCCCGGCTGGAGCGGACCGTGGCCGGACGGCTGGGGGCGGGCCACGCCCTGGCCGTGCACAACTGCACGGAGGCACTGCGGCTGGCGCTGATCTCCACCCGTCCCGCCATCGGCGACCTGGTCCACATCCCGGCGGTCACGTTCGTCGCGGTGGCCGGTGCGGTGCTGTCCTGCGGCCTGATCCCGGTGCTGGTCGACGCCGACGACTCACTCTCCATGGACCCGACGCTGCTGCCGCCCGACGCGCAGCGGGTGATCGTGGCCCATATGGAGGGCACGGTGGCGCCGCTGCCGGCGGAGGTGCCGTACCTCGTCGAGGACTGCGCCCAGTCCCTCGGCGCGCGCTTCCCCGACGGCCGGCACGTCGGGACGGCCGGCTACGCCGGGACGTTCAGCTTCCACCACAACAAGGTCCTCACCTCGGGCGAGGGCGGGCTGCTCGTCACGAACGACGAGGACGCCTGGTCGACCATGCGCTGCTACCACGACCACGGCTCGGCGCGGGTGCCGGGGCACTACCCGGCGTGGAACCGGGACGCCCACTTCGGGGAGAACTTCGTGACCAGCGAGCAGGTCGCGGCCGTCCAGTGCCAGCAGTTCAGGCACCTCGACGAACTGCTCGCCGGGCTGGAGCGGATGTACTCCATTGCCATGGCCGAGCTGCCCGACCGGCCCGATCTGGAGGTCCGGCCCCGGGCCGCCGGCGATGTGAAGGTCAGCCTGCGGTTCCGGTGCGAGAGCAAGGAGCTGCGGGACTCCGCGGTGGCTGCGCTCACCGCGGCCGGCATCGCCAACTGGACACTCGGGAAGTACCTGCTGCCCGACCACCCGGTACTCACCGGCCGCCGTTCGCTCTACCGCGACGGGTTTCCGTGGAACCACGCCCCCGAGTCCCCGCTCGCGCTCAGCCGCGACGGCTTCGCCCGGACCAGGGATCTCCTGGACCGCACCCTGTGCGTGCCGTTGTCCCCGGAGCTGCCCGAGGAGGACCAGGTCCTCGCGGCCAAGGCCGTCCGCCAGGTGCTGGAGGCGGTGTGAACGACGCCGAGGTGCTGTTGATGGTGGACGACCGGCCGTCGTCCTTCACCCGCTACGCGGCCCGGGCGCTGCCCGATCGGCTGGTCCTGCTGCGGTTCGCCGGGACGCGGCCGGACCTGCCGGAGGACTATCTCCTCGAAACCGCGCATCTGCCCGCCTTCTGGGTGCGCGAGGGCGTGCCGCAGGCGCAGGAGGCACGGCGGTACCGGGGGTGGGCGGCCGGTCTGCCCGTACCCCCGACCCGGTTCTGCAACCCGTCGGAGCCCAGGCAGGCCGCGGCCCAACGGTTCGCGCAGCTCGCCGGCCTGCCGCATCTGACCGAGCAGCAGGTGACCCTGGTCCGGGACAAGGCCGCCATGAAGGCGCGGTTTCGGGAACTGGGCCTGCGGACGGCGGAGTTCGCGCGGGTGCGGTCGACCGACGACGTCGAGCGGTTCGCCGGCCGGCACGGCTGGCCGGTGGTCCTCAAGCCGGTCGACTCGTTCGCCTGCGTGGACACCCACCGGCTCGCCGGGCCGGGCGAGCTCGCCGCGATCGACCTCGGCACGCGGGACTGGATGGTGGAGGAGCACCTCGGCGGTACCGAGTGGGAGGTGTGCGCGCTCATCCTGGACGGCGAGGTCCTGGACGCCTGGCCGAGCGCGATGCCCTGCCGCCCGCTGGACATCGTCGACGGCGCGATGAACGCCAACATCAGCGTCGGCACCGGCGAGAGCCCACCGGTCGACCTGCGGGCACTGGTCCAGCGCATCGTCACCGGGATGGGCGTGGACCACGGTTACGCGCACATGGAGTTCTTCCTGATCGACGGTGAGGTGTACGCGGGCGAGATCGGCGTGCGGCTCGCAGGCTGCGAGATTCCCGCCAACCACGGTCACGCGTACGGCTTCGACGTCTTCGGTGCCACCCTGGCGGTCTATCTCGGCCGCCGTCCGGAGCTGGAGTACCGCGAGCGCCGCTGTGCGGGCGACCTGCTGCTGCCGCTGCCCGGCTCCGGGACGATCCGGCGGATCACGTCCCGGGAGGAGATCCTGGGGATGCCCGGGGTCGTCGACGCCGTGCTGAAGGTCGGTACCGGCGATCCGGTGACGGCCCGTCGGGCTTCGCACAACGCCTCGGGGTACGCCCATGTCGTGGGAACGTCGGTCGAGGAGGTGGAGCGTCGTATGCGCGAGGTGCTCGACCGGTTCACGATCGAGGTCGTCCCGGCACAGGAGGCCGACGCCGTCCCCGCCTGACCCCCGCCCGTGCCGCCCGCGCGAGCGACGGCACGGCACCCGACTCCGCCGCCCCGGGCGGCCACGGAACGGAGACCCGACCACGTGACCAGCGGCCTGCCCCGTCGCTTCCTCGACCTGCTCACACGTCCCCGGGTGGCCGGCCCGGCCTGGTGGAGCCTCGTCTCCAGGCTGCCGGTCTACCTGATGTCGCTGGCCATCGTGCTGACGGTCCGTGAGCAGGGCGGCAGTTACGCCCAGGCCGGCCTGGTCGCTGCGCTGTACACACTGGGGATGGCCCTCGGCAGCCCGCTGATCGCCCGCCGCCTCGACCGTAGCGGCCGATCGGCGGTGCTGACCGCGACCGCCTTCGCCTACCCGGCGGCGCTCGCCGTCCTGGTGTGGGCGACCCGCCCGGGCGGCTGGGCGCAGCCCGTGGCCGCGGTCGTCGCCGGGGTGGTGCTGCCGCCCGCGAACGCCTGTATGCGCTCGCTCTGGGCGCGGCTGCCGCTCCAGGAGGAGGAACGCGAGACGGCCTACCTCTGGGAGGCGCTGCTCACGGAGGTCCTGGTGATCGGTGCGCCGCTGATGCTGGCGGCGCTGATGCTGGTCGGCTCGGCGGGCATGGCGCTGACGGCGGTCGCGGTGGTGGGCGGCGTGGGCACGCTCGGGCTCGCGCACACCCGACTGCCGGTCGGCACCGAAGGCGCCCCGGTGGCCGCTCCGAAGGAGCCGCGCCATCCACTCGGCCCGCTGCGGGAGCCGGCCCTGCTGGCACTGACCGGCATCATGGCCCTCTCCGCGGTACCCATCGGTCTGCTGACCCTGGCGATCCCGGCCTTCGTCGCCCGGCACGGGGCGCCGGGCGACGCGGGCGTGGTGTACGCGTGCTGGGGGGTCGGCAGCGCGCTGGGTGCCCTGTGGCTCGGCCGCTCCCAGTCCCAGGTGGCCCCCCAGGTGCGCTTCCCGCGCCTGCTGCTGGCCTACGCCCTCGGGACCGGGCTGACGCTGCTCGCCGGCTCCCAGCTGGGCCTGGCCGTGGCACTCACGGTGGGCAGCGTGCCCATCGCCCTGGTCTCCGCCAGTGAGATGAGCCTGGTGAGCGGCATCGCCGACGGACGGTCCATGGCGGAGGCGTTCACCTGGGCGTCGCTGGCCACCGTACTGGGCGACGCCGTGGGCCAGCAGGCCGGCGGGCTGCTGATGGACCCGTTCGGGCCGCGGGCGGTCTTCGCCGTGGCGACCGGAACCGCCCTGGCCGCCGCCGGGCTGGCCTTCGCCTGCCGGGGGCTACTGACCCGGCAGGTGGCACCGGCCGTGGAGTGTGCGGCATGACGGCCGGGCCCACCGTCCGCGGCCCCCCGTCGGCCCGTTCGCCCGTCGTCGGCTCGCGCGCGCAGCCGCTCCCCTTCCCTCCCGCCCTCCCGGCGCGGACAACGCGAGGTGGTCCACCATGAATGCCGCCCTCACCGACCAGCGGCCCGACCGGCCGTCCGGGTCGGCTCCCCTGTTCCGTCCGGTCACCCGGCAGGAGTTACCGCAGGCGGTCCGGGAGTTCCTGGACTCCCCCCAGCTCCTGGCGGTGCCGGTCCCGACCGAGGACCGCGCCGATCTGGCGCAGAGCGTCGAGCTCGCCGGCCGGCTGTACGGCGGCCTGCGCAAGCCGCACCCGCTGGACGTCGGGATCGTCCTTGGCGAGGCGCAACTGCCCGAAGGGCTCGCGGAGCTGGCCCGCCCGCTCGCCCGGACGTGGGTGGCCGAGGAGGAGCTGGCCGACGTCACGGCGTTCCAGGCCCGGCACAGCGGCTCGCTGCTGGTCGTCGGCTGCTACGACCGGCTCACCCTCGACCCGGTGCGGGCCCTGCTGATGGCGACCTATCGCGGCCCGCGGCACGGACTGACACTGCTGAGCGGCCGGGACGGCGCCTCGGTCGTCTGGAACGTGGCCAAGCAGTACGCGGAGCCGGCCCTCGACATCGACGCACTCGGCCTCTTCACCGACACCGACCGGCCGCCCAGGCTGCCCGGCGTCCAGGTGTTCGACGACCGCGACTTCGACCGTTCGGACATCCAGGCGGAGATCCTGGGCACCCGGTGGCGGCGGGTGGCCTTCCAGGGACACGGCAAGGACGACAGCGTCAACCTCGGCGAGTTCACCATCTGCGGCCTCAACGGCTCGGCTCCGGCCAGGCCCGGGCTGCTCGGCCCGCGCTGCGCGTACGGACTGCCCTGCTACAAGCCGGAGGACAAGCTGGTCCCCCTCAACCGGGTGGAGGCCGTGGAGCTGGTGCTCAGCGCGTGCAACAGCGGCCCGCTCGCGGACCTCGCCCTGTACGACCCCAAGTACCAGCTGCTGTTGAACGCCCTCGACGGCCCGGCCCGCACGGTGGTCTCGGCCGTGTCAGTGCACGACTCCGACCGGCCGGAGAACGTCGCCTGGATGCACGGCGCCCTCATCGGCGCGGACTCCGTCGACACCCTCAACGCCAGTCTGGCGGGCTCGCACCCCTACCCGGCGTTCATGCGCTTCGGACTCCCGGGGGCACCGCAGGACACGCCGGCGCCGCCGGCGCCGGCGGACCACCGCCCCGACCCGCTGCTGCTCACCGTGGGCGGCCGACTCACCGCCTACCTCGCTTCGGACCTGCTCCCGCACAACCACCCGCTGCGGCCCCGGCTGGCCAAACTGGCCCGGAAGGTCGATCTCTGGGTGGCCAGGCCCACCCATCTCGCCGACCAGTCGCCCGAGCAGATCGACGCCTCGCTCACGGCGGACCTCCAGTCCCTCGACCATGTGATCACCGAGCAGGTCGCGGCCTGCCCCGAGACCGAGCTGATGAACTACCCGGCGCACTTCGGCGACCGCAGCAGCCTGGACCCGCAGGTCACGGAGGTCACCTGCCACTGCGGCCGCCCCGCGCAGGAGTTCACCCGGCGGGGCCTGCTCCCGCACGTCCTGGACACCATCTGCGCCGTCTGCATGCGGTGCGGCGATGTCACCTTCCGCATTCCGGACGCCCCCGCACTGCTCGCCCACGCCGCGGACGAGGTCGAGCAGGGCGGGGTGCTGGAGGTACGGGCCACGGTCACCCCGGCCCGGCCCGGCCCGGTACGGCTGGGCCTCTTCGTGCCGAGCTACCTGCGCGAGGACACGACCGTGGAACCGGTGACGACCAAGGTCAGGCTCGCCGGCGAGCGGGCCGAGGACATCGCGTTCCGGGTGCGGTTCGCCCCCGACACGGCCCCGCAAGCCTACTACTTCACGGTGTTCGCCGTGCAGGACCTCGCCGTCTCGACGGCCCGGCGCCACTTCGGGGTCGTCCCTCGCAGCGACTGACACACCCGCACCACCTGACCCACCCATACCGCCTGACCCACCCACAACCCGCAGGGAGAACCATGGAGAGCCAGAGCGTCGCGGAGCGGGGTACCACCCCCCAGGACAAGCCGGCGATCGAACTGATCGAGCAGAACGGCGAGGTGACCCTCAGCATCGGCGGCGAGCAGGCCATGCAGGCCTGGGAGCGGGACCTGATGTGGGCCAGCGCCGACATGCTCTGCGAGTACGGCCGGGACTTCTACGAGGTAGGGCTGGGACTCGGCCTGTCCGCGCTGCGCATCGCCGGCAACCCGGCGACCCGGCGCCACACCGTGCTGGAACTCTTCGACGAGGTCGAGGACCTGTTCCGGGCCCGGCACCCGCAGGTGCCCGACAACCTCACCGTCGAGCGCGGCGACTTCTTCCAGCGGGTCTTCGAGCTGCCCTCCGAGAGCATCGACGGGATGTTCTTCGACCCGGCCCTCGACATGGAGGTCTGGACGGACGCCGAACTGTGGGCCAGGACCATGCCGGAGGTCGTCCGGGTGCTGCGTCCCGGCGGTGTGTTCATCCCGTTCTTCAGCACCAAGCCGGAGCTGCGCTGGCAGTACCTTCCGCACTTCCGCTCGATCCGGGTCGAACGGCACCCGTTCGTCGCGTACGACACCACCGAGTACACCCACGGCGGCACCACCGGCGACGCCTTCATCCAGTGCTTCCTCAAGGACTGACCCGGCCCGCCGCCTTCAGCCCACGCCCGCCCGCCGGTCGGCCCTCACCCGACACCGCTCACCGGCGCTGCTCCGGAGGTATCCCCATGACCATCACGCTGCCCCATGACTCCCGCCCTGACCTGGGCATCCGTTCGATCTTCCTCGCCGGCCCGTTCATCCAGCTCCTGGATCCGGAGACCGGAGAGATGCCGGCCGATGCCCGGGCCCCGTTCGACGTCCTGATCAAGCACTTCGAGGCGCAGGGAATCTCCGTGCACAACGCCCATCGCCGCGAGGCGTGGGGTGCGGAACTGATGCGGCCGGAGCAGTGCACCCGGCTTGACCAGGACGAGATCCGCAAGGCCGACGTCTTCGTCGCCCTGCCTGGTCATCCGGCCTCCCCGGGCACCCACATCGAGATCGGCTGGGCCAGCGCCTTCGACAAGCCGATCGTCCTGCTGCTGGAACGCGGCAGGGAGTACACCTTCCTGGTCCAGGGCCTGCACACGGTGGCATCGGTGGAGTACGTGGTCCACTCCGACGTCGCCGCCTGCCTGCCTGCCGTCGACCGGGCGGTAGACCTGGCGGTGCTGCGGCAGCGGGAGGGCAACGGCGGTCGGTGACCGGACGAGCGCCCCGGGCTCCGGCCTCGGCCGGAGCCGGAGCCTCCTGCACGCGGCCCGGCCGCCGACTCCCGAGGAGAACTGATGAGCAGGTCCGCTCGGCTCCTGGCAGCCGTCCTCGCGTGCTTCGCGCTGATCGCCACCACCACGGGCGGCGCTCCACCCGGCAACGGGCGGCGTGCCGAGCCGGACCGGACGCCGGCCTCGGCCGCCTACACGGTCGAGCTGACCGGCGACTCCTCCGGAGGCGACTGGTCCGGGCACGAGCACGTGAGCTTCACCAATGTCTCGGCGGAGCCGCTCCACGAGATCTTCCTGAGGCTGTGGGGCAACGCCCACGGGGGCTGCTCGGCACCGTCCGTCACCGTGACGCACCTGGCCGGGGCCGCCGCGGGCGAGCTCTCGGTCGGGTGCACCGCGCTGCGGATCGCCCTGCCGGCCCCGCTCGGTCCCGGCGGGCGCCACAGTGTCGGCTTCGACCTCACCATCCGGGCCCCCGAACTCAAGGACAGCGCCGGGCGGTTCGGGCGGCACGGGGCGTACAGCTACTTCGGCAACGCCCTGCCGGTGCTCGCGATCCGGGACACCGCCGGCTGGCACCTCGACCCGTTCACCGACACCGGGGAGTCCTTCTACGCGCTGGCTGGCGACTTCACCGTCGCGCTCGACCATCCGGCCGTCCTGGGGGTGCCCGCCACCGGCGGCTCAGCCGACACCCCGGGCTCCGCCGGACGAACCGTCACCACGGCGACCGCCCGACGGGTGCGTGACTTCGCCTGGGCCGCGGGCCCGTTCGACACCGTCTCCAGGGTCTCCGCAGGCGGGGTCACGATCAACGTCCACACCGTGGCCGGCGTCGGTGCGGCGGACGCTCAGGCGGTGCTGGCCACCGCCGAGTCCGCGATGGACACGCACGCCCGCGCGTTCGGCGCCTACCCGTACCCGGAGCTGGACGCCGTCCTGGACAACGACCTCTGGTTCAGCGGCATGGAATACCCGGGGTTCGTCCTGGACCGGGTGAACACGACCGCGCTCATCCACGAGATCGCCCACCAGTGGTGGTACGGCATCGTCGGAGACGACCAGTACCACCAGCCCTGGCTGGACGAATCGTTCGCCGAGTACGCCACCGACCTGGGACGCGGTCGGGACGGGGCGGACTGCTGGAGCACCGTCGTGTGGGCATCGCCGCAGGAACGGATCACCAACGGCATGGCGTACTGGGACGATCACCCGGAACGGTACGAGGACGTCGTCTACGACTACGGCGCGTGCGCGCTGCACGACCTGCGGCGGCTGATCGGAGCCGACGCGATGACCCGCCTGCTCCGCGGCTACGCGCGCGTCCACTGGTACGGCGTGAGCAGCACCCCCGCTTTCAAGGCCGCCGCCCAGGCCGCCACCACCGAGGACCTGACACCGTTCTGGGCCGCCCACCGGATCGATGCCTGACCGAATCGGCCGCGGGCGGCGGCTGAGTTCGTCGCAACACTCTCCTCCTTCCCGTGCCGATGGGAAGGAGGAGAGTGCCCGCCGGGCGGTCGCGGTCAGCCGATGGCGGCTCCCCGGACGAAGCCGGCGAAGCGGTCGGCGAACTCGGCGCTGACGTAGAGTCTGTTGTCGTTCTGGACGAACAGGTCGAGGTGCTTCTCCAGCCAGTCCGTGAAGATCTTGCCCGTCCGGTGGTCGTCGAAGGCCTGACGGCTCGTCCAGGCGCCCATGAAGATCACCTCGTTCGGGGTGGGCGGCGGCAGGGAGCCCGTCACCTCGGCGGTGTGCAGGCAGTACATGAGGGTGTCGGGCTCGCCGTCCTTCACCTGCTGCACCAGGTCCTTCAGGGCGGCCACCGCCTCCTGCTCGCGGCCGGGCAGGCACCACCACTTCGTGACGACGGAGATCACCGGTCCTGTCCTCCTCGGTTCTCGAGCCGCTGGACGAGCTTGTCCCGGTCTCCGCCCGGTGGTACGTAGGAGAAGCGGGGGCAGAGCGTGTGCCCGGGCTTGGCCGGGTTCGGGATGCGCATCAGGGCGACGGCCGTGTTCTTCAGCGCGTACATGGAGTGGACGGCCAGCCGCAGCGCCGGCCGTTCCCGGTCGGCGTGGCGGTCGAGCGGGTCGACGACCTCCTTCGGCTCACCCGCGAACGCGCGGTAGATGTCGTCGACGAGCTGCGAGTACGCCAGGTCGAAGGCGTCCAGGGCGGAGCCTTCGGGGCTGCCGTCGGAGCCGCCGTTGTGCGGGGTGTACAGCGCCGGCTGGACGGCGGTGTAGTCGACCAGCAGCATGGCCCCCTCGGGGTTCTGGTCGGCCCGCTGGTCGGTGCGGAACCGGCGGCCGGTCTGGAGTTCGCGGAAGCGGGCGTAGTGGGAGTACATCTGCCAGCCGGAGCCGAGCCGGTCCGCGTCGGTGACCGTCTTCGCGGGCCGGCGCAGGTAGTCCTCTGGCAGGCCCTCGCCCTGGTCGATGATCTTCAGGACAGCCTCGCGCGCCGTGGCGCGGTCCTTCACCTCGATGACGTGGCCGGCGCCGCCGTAGTAGTCGCCGTCCGGAATCTGGCGGACGGGCTCGAAGGCGCCGTCCGGGCAGATCGCCGGGTCGTTCAGGGCCGCATCGACCGCGTCGTAGAACTCGCCGATGGTGCGGAAGCCGCCCGGCTCGGCGGGAATGTCGTCGAGGGTGGCAGCGCCGTGCAGGGGGTGCTCGATCCGGACGAAGCTGTCCACGGCGCGGAGCGTGAGCGGGAGCAGTTCGAGCGTGCCGATGCCGGAGATCAGCGGGCTGTCCAGCGGATAGGCGGGGATCGGGCTGAGGTTCCTGCGGTCCTGGAAGTCGACCGGCTCCGGGCTGGGGACCTCTCCGAGGGCGTTGAGGACGTTGGCGGCGAGCGTCATGTGGAGCATCTCCTCCATGACCACGCTGCGGATCGTCTGCGCCGCGTCGGTGTTGCGGCCCGCCTCGATGGAGTACAGCGCGGTGAGGTAGACCGGGACGGTGCTGAGCTCCAATCCGATGGCCAGTTGCAGCGCGGCCTTGAGGTCCTTGAGGCTGGTGATCCTGGTGGGCTCGGTCATGCGTCCTTCCCCTTCAGCTGCTCGGCGATCCGGTCGCCGGTTCGGATGGCCAGCGCGGTCATGGTGAGCGTGGGGTTGGAGGTGCCCAGGGTCGGCATGCTGCCGCAGCCGACGATGTAGAGGTTGGGCAGGTCGTGGCTGCGCTGGTAGCTGTCGACCACGGAGGTGGTCGGGTCGACGCCCATCCGGTGGGTGCCGACGACGTGTCCCGCACCGCGCACCCAGTAGGTCGCGCCGTCGTAGGTGACGGCCGACGGGTCGTTCGGGTCGTAGTGGGTGTAGTCGCCGGGCCGGTACTCGGGGCGCCGGACCTTGTCGCCGATGCCGAGCTGGGTGAACAGCTGCCGGCTCGCCTCCGAGGCCCAGGGCAGCGAGGCCCGCACGTACGGCGAGAGGTCGTAGTGGATGACGGGCCGGTGGTTGCCGAGCGGGTCCTTGTAGCGGTCGTCGATGGTGACCCGGTTGGTCGGTTCGGGGTCCTGCTCCAGCTCCCATGCGATCCGGAACTGGCGGGGAAGGATCTTGCCGAGCCGCGCACGCAGTTCCCTGCCGTAGAGCCCCACCTGCCCGCTCTCCCCGCCGCCGACCAGGTCGTGGACGGTGTCGTAGGGGGCGTTCTCCGGGAAGTTCCAGCCCCAGTTGCCGATCTCGACGCGGAAGGCGGTGCGCTCCGAGCGGAAGGAGCCGTCCCGGAAGGCGGGGATTCCGGAGGTCGAACCGGGGCCGCGGTAGGCGCCGACACTGTCGTCGAGCAGGCCCCAGGTGATCAGCAGCGGATGGTCCATCAGGTTGCGGCCGACCTGGTCGCTGTTGTTGGCGGCACCGGAGGCGAGCAGCAGGGTGGCGTTCTCGATGGCGTTGGCAGCCAGGATGTAGGTGTCGGCGGTGACGGTGTGCTCCACCGGCGCACTGCCGTCGTCGGAGTACGCCTGGTAGCTGAGCCCGGTGACGGTCCCGGTCCCGCCCTTCTGCTGGGTGTGCCGGACGCGGGAGACGACGCACTGGCTACGGATGGCGACCCTGGCCTTGCGGGGGCCGCCGTCCGCCGGATCCCGGTCCGGGTACATGACGAGCAGTGCGTAGAGCGTCTTGAGCGCGTTGTACTTGGCCTGGACGGGGCAGATCGGGATGCAGCTGGAGTTGCCCTCGCAGCGCTGCCCGTGGTCGAAGTTCCCGACCGCGCCGATCACCTGGTAGCCCTTGTACGGCTGGGAGTTGCGGCCGACCGGGGTGTTGCTGAGCTCGATGGGGAAGGTGTGCGGCCTGCCGTGCTCGTCGATCAGCTCGACCACCAGGCCGGCGGACTTCTTGGCCAGGTACTGGTCGAGATAGCTGCTGGGGATCCGCTCCATCGGGAAGTGGTAGACCCCGCCGGGGAACTTCTCGGTGTCTGCGCTCTTGAAGAACTTCTTCGGGTCGCCGCCGATGCCGGGGTAGACCTGGTCCTCGACGTCGGCCGAGACGCCGATGATGTCCCACTCGGCCCGCTCGTAGTAGGGCTTCAGGTCCTCGTAGCCCAACGGCCAGTTCACGCTGCGCTGGTACTCGTCCCACATCCTGAAGTCATTGGGGAGCATCCGCAGGCAGGTGCCGAGCCAGTGCAGCGTGGTACCGCCGAGGGAGCGGGCGTAGTCGCTGCCGAACGGCAGCGGGCCCATCTGGACGAAGTACCCGTTGTCACTGGGCACTCTGGTCTTGCCGTCGTGGTCCATGATCGGCCGGCCGATGTCGAGGACGTCCGGCTGCGGCGCCGAACTGCTCGCGGGGTAGGGCGAGTTAGGGACCTTGGCGATCGCCTCCTGGTACGCGTCCACATACGTGTCGTACTTGTCGGCGCTCATCGCCGTGGCCCGGCCGGCCTCCAGGATGAGGACGCGGGGGTGTCTGGGCGGGGTCTGGGCGGCGGCCTTCTCGATGACCGTCTTGGCGAGCGTGGCGGCGGAGATGCCGCCGCCGACGATGACGATGTCGTAGTCGTTGGTGCTCATGGCGCTTCCTCGGGCTCAGAAGACGGGCAGGGAGGGCGGTTCCGCCCAGGAGCCGAAGCCGGGCGGCTTGGCGCCCATGGGGTGGGCTCCGGCGGCGGCCCAGACCAGGCCCTCGCGGTAGGCCTGCGGGGAGACGACGTGCTCGACGTCGTCTGCGGTCGATCCGTTGACGTCGCGGTAGCCGCCGGACAGCGGGTACCAGCTGCCGAGGTACCAGAGCTTGATCAGGCTGACGATGACCGGCGAGTAGCGCGGGTTCTCGACGACCTGCCTCCGCAGGGCCTCGCCGTCGCGGTTCTTCCGGTCGGCGGCAAGGGCCTCGGTGGCGGCCTGGAACAGGTGCCCGGCCTCGCGTTCGCCGATGATCCGCAGCAAGGTGGTGTAGTAGGTCTCGATGAGGCCGGTGCCGGCCAGTTCCGCCCTGTCGAAGCCGGTCAGGGCCACGGAGAGCTCGGTGAAGATCTGTTGGGGACTGGGGTTCGTTGTGCCGTTTGCCATGGGTTACTCCCGGGAACTGCAGGTCAGCAGATGGTGCGGTTGATCGGGCTCAGGTCGAGCGGGCGGCTGAGGTCCGGCTCGAAGGTCGAGTCGACCGACTGCTGGAAGCGGAAGAAGCCGGTGGGGTCGGCGGCCGCCTTGACGGCCCTCAGCCGGGCCAGGTTGTCGCCGTAGTAGGCCACGGCCCAGTCCTTCTGCAGCGGGTCGATGTAGTTGACGTAGGCGCCGTGGAAGTCGGCGCTGAGCGCCTCGCCGAAGTCGAAGGCCCACTCCGCGTTGGTGCGGGTGTCGGCGGGGTCGGTCCAGATGGCCTTGAGTTCGAAGATGTAGCGCTTGTCCCGGTGCGGGTAGGGCCCGTGGTTGTCGCCCTCCGGCTCGCGGACCTTGCCGCGGCCGTGGGTCCACACGACGAAGCTGTCGGGCGAGGGGGCGCTCTCCATCGCGTCCTTGACGGCCTCGATCATGCCGCTGTGCCAGCCGCCCTCGCCGATGACCCCGGAGCGGATGTAGGCCTGGCGGTCACCGACCAGGGTGGAGCGGCCGATGGTGGCCTCCCAGGTCGGCAGCGGCATCGAGTAGATGCTCGCGTTGAAGGGCTTGAGCCGCAGCATCGGCTGCAGCAGGTCGACGCCCTCGGCGTACTCCCCGTTGAAGACCGGGGTGATCCGGAAAGTGGGGATCTTCCGGGTCGGCTCGGCCGGGTCGGGGTCGCGGCCGACATAGCCGTAGGCGGCCATCGCCCGGGGGACGTCCTTGGCCCACGCGTCGTAGGCGGCGATCACCTCCTGGGCACGCTCCAGCGGGTAGGACAGCGCGCCACCCATCACGGTCGCGGCCGCGGGCGTGTGCAGTTGGAGGGTCATCTCGACGGCGACGCCGAAGTTGCCGCCGCCTCCGCCGCGGCAGGCCCAGAACAGGTCCCGGTCGGCCTCGTCGGGGGCATCGGCTGTCAGGGTGCGCAGGCGACCCGCGGCGTCGACCAGCTTGATCTCGGTGACGTTGTCGCTGCCCAGTCCGTAGGAGCGCGAGACGAAGCTGTAGCCGCCGCCCTGCAGGAAGCCGGGCAGGCCGACGGTCAGACAGCCGCCGCCGACCGGGATCAGCGGGGTGGCGTTGCGGGCGACGTACCCGTACACGTCGCTCCAGATGGCGCCCATCTGGACCCGCAGCCGCTTGCTGTCCCGGTCCAGCGTGATGGCCTTCATCAGCCCGAGGTCCAGCACGACGCCGCCCCGGTTGAGGCAGTACCCGGCGGCGCTGTGGCCGCCGCCGCGTACGGTCATCGGCAGTTCGAGCTCCCGGGCGAACGCGATGGCCCGGGTGACGTCGGCGACCGAGTTGGCGCGCACCACGTAGGCCGGCGGCGTCCGGGTACGGCCGTTGTCGATCTCCATCGCCTTGGCGTAGTCCGGGGTGCCCGGCTCGCAGACGTACCCGCTGAGGTGCCGGGCGAGATCGTTGACGGCCCGCTGGTGGCGGCTCACGGTCAGGCCCCGTTCCCGGCCGGCTCCACCACGGTGCCAAACCTCGTCAGGGCGCTCAGACTCGGCACGAAGAAGTACTCGCCGCCGCGCATGGTCACCCACTGGCCGACCCGCTTCGGGAAGAAGGCGTCCATGGGCGCCGGCGGCACCTTCGAGAAGTCCAGCTGGTTGTGGGAGCCGTACACCTTGGGCCAGGGCTGCTCGACCGCCTTGTCCCGGGGGTCCGCGAAGGGCAGCTGGCCGATCACCGCGTCCAGGCCGGTGGCGGGGCACAGGAAGTCCTCGAAGTTCGACCAGATCGCCTGGATGAACTCGAACTGGTCCGCGATGCTGCTCTGCGCGCACAGGAACAGCAGTCCCACGTTGTCGGTGGGCGCGGGGTTCAGCGTCGCGGGACCGAAGCTGATTCCCCGCCGGGCGATGCGCTGGGTCCGCTCCTGGGTGATCGGCACCCCGAACTGGCGCTGTTTGTCGCCGCGCGGGTTGACCTTGCGGACATGGGCCGCGAGGGGGCAGCGCACCGCGTCGACGTCATCGTCGTAGGTGAAGTTGTTCGGCAGCGAAGCCAGCCCCGGCACCTGCTGCTCCACCACCGGGGTACCGTCCTTGAACCGGCCGACCATGTACGCGCCGGCCAGGGCGATGTCGGCGTCCGTGGGATCCTGCGCCTTGGGGTCGGTCTGCTTCGCGATCTCCTGTCCCAGGGCCGACTCGTCGCCGCGGAAGCCCGGCACGTCCTGCTCCAGCTTGCGGTACACGAAGTAGGAGCCGTAGCCGTCGCTCCCGCCCGCCGGGTCCTTGACCAGCACCTGGTCCAGCGGCGCGCTCGGGTCGTACCTGTCGATGCCGCCGTTGCGCGTCCTGGCCTGCTCGATGTCCCGGGCGAGGAAGAGCGGCTGGCTCACCCCGTCCGCGAAGCCGAAGTGCTCGTGGACCGCGCCGGTGGGGCTCGGGTTGCCCTGGGTGTCGAAGCGCATGACGGTGCCGGTCTCCTCCGCGACCGTGGCGCCGATCGCCGCGAGCTGCTGCTTCAGCTCCGCCACCAACGGGTCGATGCGCAGTACCGGATCGTCGTCGGCGACGACGACGAGGGCGTGCAGGGTGGCCTGGAAGGTGGGCTCCCATGCGGTCACCGGCGGGTCGTTGATGATCGTCACCCGGTTCTTGGCGCCGGCGGCGAAGGACGGGTCGTCCGGCGTGAGGTCCGCGCCGAGTCGGAGATCCCGGTACCCGTCGGCCGAGACCATCACGCCGACGAAGACGGCGCTGGCCGAGAGGATCATCGCCATCCGGTCGGCGGGGGTGATCGCACCGTTCCGAGCGATCGTCCTCAGCGTGTCCCGGTAGCTGTTCGCCTCCTCGTACTGCGTCAGGGCCGAGGTGACGTACCTGGGCTGGGCCAGCGCGGCCAGCCACTGCCGCGCCTTCTGCCGGTCGTCGGCGCTCCCTGTGGCGAAGGTGATGAACAGGTGGCGGCTGTGGTCGCGGCCGTGGCCCTTGAGAATGTTGCCCTGCATGTCACCCATGGCGGCCCGAATGGCCTCCTGGGTGTTGCGGGTCGGGGGAACGGTCGGCAGGTCCGGATCGATCGCGGTCTGCTTCAGGTCGATAGCCATACGTTCCACCGTGCGCGGAGCGCGGCCGACCGGAGCGCAGCGACACGCTTCCCGATGGCCGGTGCAAGGGGCAGCAGCGCGGCTTCTACCTGCGGTTCTGCTTGGATACGGATGGGTTGGAAGATCTCACGCACCATCACTCGCGCGGCGCAGTGCGCGGGGCGCCGGCCTGCGACGTGCTGAACTGCGGTCCGCCCGATGAGTGAGTACGTGTTCCCGTTCGGGACGGGAATGCCTCGCCGATGCGAAGGCGGGCAAGCCTCACCGGCCGCCGTGCACCGATGCCCGGCCGGGGTGGATTCCACCGCATGACGATCGGATCCCTTCGGCGCTCCCGTCAGCCCACGCCGATTCCATCCTCAGCGGTGCTCGGGGTTCTCAAAGTCGAAGCGGCAGCCGGCGTCCCACTCGGAGCGCTGGTTGCCGTGGGCCGGGATGCCGCCGGCGTCCTTGAGGATGCGGGCGAGGTGGAGTTGGTTCCAGGTCATGAAGGTGGTGTTGCGGTTGGTGAAGTCGTTCTCCGGCCCGCCCGAGCCCTCGTCCAGGTACGACGGCCCCGGGCCGGCCTCCCCCACCCAGCCGGCGTCGGCCTGCGGCGGGATGACATACCCCAGGTGCTGGAGGCTGTAGAGGACGTTCATCGCGCAGTGCTTCGCGCCGTCCTCGTTGCCGGTGATCAGGCAGCCGCCGACCCGGCCGTAGTAGGCGTACTGGCCGGAGGAGTTGAGCACGGACGAGCAGGCGTAGAGGCGCTCGATCACCTGCTTCATGACGGAGGAGTTGTCCCCCAGCCACACCGGTCCGGCCAGGGTCAGGATGTCGGCGGACATCACCTTGTTGTAGATGACCGGCCACTCGTCGGTCTCCCAGCCGTGTTCCGTCATGTCCGGCCACACGCCCGTGGCGATGTCGAGGTCGACCGCCCGTAGGACCTCGACCTGGACGCCCTGGCGTTCCAGGATGCCGCGGCTGACGTCGATCAGGCCCTGGGTGTGGCTGCGCTCCGGGGAGCGTTTGAGGGTGCAGTTGATCACCAGGGCGCTCAGGTCGGCGTAGGACGTGGCAGTGTCGGCCATGGGGACGGTCTCCTTCGGGCGGTGAGGGCGGGCCGGTGCCGCCCACCGTCCGCCGTTGCTCCCACTTCACCAGCCCCGGCGCGGGGGCGCTCGGTGTGCTCGGCCAGCCGCCTGACCGTCGTCCGCACGGCGGCGGGCGGGTGAGGGCTCGGGGGCCCGTCCTCCCGGTGCCCGCGCGGAGGTCTACGCGGAGGTCTACGCGGAGCCGTCCTCGCGCGGTTCGATCCGGAAGTCGAACGCCAGTGTCCCCGGGTCGACCGCGGTGATGCCTCCGTCGACCGTCAGGACCGCGCCGTTGACCAGGCTCGCGGCGGGCGAGAGCAGCCAGCTGATCACCTCGGCGACCTCGCGGGGCTCACCCGCACGGCCGGCGGGGGTGAGGCGGGTCGCCTGCTCGTAGGCCGCGTCGGCGCCACCGCTGAGCCCGGCCTCGTCCGCGAACCGGGCCATCCGCCGGTCGGCCATCTCGGTCCGCACCCAGCTGGGGCACACGATGTTCGCGCGCAGCCCCCGCGGGCCGTAGTCGACCGCGAGGGAGCGGCAGAGCTGGAGCAGCGCGGCCTTGGAGGTGGCGTACGCGGCGTTGCCGACCCCGTTGCGCAGGGCGGACACCGAGGCGACGGCGACGACCGCTCCGCGCGACGCCAGCAGGTGCGGGAGGGCGGCCCGCTGGAGCAGGAAGGGGCCGGTGAGGTTGGTACGCATGACGCTCTCCCAGTCCTCCAGGGAGAGGTCGCCGACGGCGCCGCCGCGTCCGATTCCCGCGTTGAGGACGAGACCGTCGAGCCGTCCGAACCTGGACACGGCCGTGTCCACGAGGTCCTGGACGTCGTCGGGCTCGGCGGTGTCCGAGGGGTGCGCCACGGCGCCGGTCTCCTCGGCGACGCGGTGCAGCGGCTCGGGCCGCCGCCCGGAGACGATCACATGGTGCCCCGCGGCGCGCAGCAGTCGGGCGGTCGCCTCGCCGATGCCCGTGCCGCCGCCGGTGACGATGACAACTCGCTGGTCGGCCATAGGTCTTCAGTCTCCGATGCAGGCTCAGATCGACGCGTGAACGCGGTGGACGCGGTGGACGCGCTGGACATCAAGATCATATGCATGGATGCTGCGCCGGGTGGGTCCATCCGGCAATGCTGCCCCACCCGGCCCTGGCGCCCCCGGGTGTGAGTAGTTGAGGTACAGAAAGTGCCGCTGAGATTGATCTTCGTCGGCTAGCACACCGTCCGGTGGTGCTGCTGGGGTTCGGCGATACCCGCCGAGTGGGGCGTCTCGGGTGGCTACGGTCCGCGTCGCGCGGGCGACATCACCGCCAGTGGCCCCGGCCAGGGCATGCGACCCTGGCCGGACCCCGGAGGCTGTCGAGGACGACGAGGATTGACGGCGGCGCACCCCGCCAGCTGGGCCACTCGTTGCATCCCGTGGAGGCCGGGCGCCCGACGCTCCGGGCCGAGGCGAGGAACGCCGAGCTGGGCTCAGCACTGGCTCAACGACCTCGCGGAGCCCTAGATGGCACCCTCCTGAACGGGAACCCGGGATTCCGGGTGGTCTGGATCACCGGCCGGGGCGGCGGCCCGCAGCGCCGCCTCAACCTGGCGGTTGCTGGTCATGGTCGACGTGACGGCGGTCATGGTGAGGAGGAGGCCGGCGGCGGTGTAGAGCGGGGTGCATACGTCGTAGGTGGTGGCCAGCCAGCCGCCGAGGAAGGCGCCGAACGGGGCGGCGCACATGCCGAGCATGCGGGAGGTGGAGGCGACCCGGCCCATCAGGTGGGCGGGGACGATCGCCTGTCGGAGGGAGGGGCCGAGTACCATCGTGGCGCCCATACCCGCTCCGCAGACGGCGAGCGCGAGGCCGGCGACGTACGGGTTCGGGGCGACGGCAAGGCCCAGGATGGCGAGTCCCTCGACTGCGGCCGTGCAGGTGAGCGCGGTGCCGGTGCCGAGTCGTCGGCCGAGGAAGGAGGCGATGCCCGCGCCGAGCAGACCGCCGGTGGCCTCCGCCGTGAGGAGCAGACCGAATCCGAAGGCGTCGATACCGAGACGATCGTGCGCGAAGAGGGCGAGTACGGTCTCCACGGCGAGGAAGGCGATGTTCCCGACCGCCGGACGCAGCGCGAGCCCGAGCAGCAACTGATCACGGAATACGTACGAGGCGCCGGCCCGCGCCTGCCGCAGCAGCGACTCACGGGCCTGCGGTACGGGCCGGGGTGCGGCGGGCAGCGACCGTACGAGCAGTGCGGAGAGCGCGAACGACACCGCGTCGGCGAGCAGCGGAACCGCCCGCCCGAGCGCGAGCAGGGCACTGCCCGCAGGCGGCCCCGCGAAGCCGGACGCGGCGGTCTGGGCGCCGCGCAGGCGGGAGTTGGCGCGCTCCAGGAGCGCGGGGTCGCGGCCGAGCAGATCCGGCAGATAGGCCGTCGCGGCCGTGTCGAAGAAGAGTCCGCCGAGGCCGAGCAGGAAGGCGACGGCCGCGAGCAGTGGAATGCTCAGCACGTCGAGCGCGGCCGCTGCCGCCGGTATCGCGAGCAGCACCGCACGCGCCGCGTCCGTGACCCACATCGTGCGCCGACGGTCCCAGCGGTCCACCAGCGCACCGCCGAGCACCCCGAAGAGCAACCACGGCAGCGTTCCGGCGGCCGCGACGACGGCGAGCGCCATCGGATCCCGCGTCAACGTCAACGCGAGCAGCGGCAGCGCGGCATGCGACACCCCGTCACCGAGCGAGGACACCGTCTGCGCAGTCCACAGCCGTCCGAACCCGGTCGGCAACTTTCGAACGTCCGAAGTCACTTGGCGTCCCCTTCGGCCTGCTCGCGCGATGTCGGATGGAACAGTGCGAAGACGAGTGACGCGTCCGGCAGCGACGGATCGGACAGCTCCCGGTACTCGTCCGCCAGTGCGTGCAGCCGCGCCCCCAGCTCCGCGAACTGCTCCTCGGTGAGCCGCAGATGCGCCATCCGTACGTGCCGCTCGCCGTCCACCGGCGCCGCCTCCAGGTCCGCCACCGCATGCCGCATCAGCACATCCGGCCCTCCCTCGCCCGGATCCGGCAGCACGATCGCCCGAGCGGCCATCGCGTAGTACCGCTCGGTGACCCCCCGGACCTTCCGCGTTCGTACCACCTTCACCAGGCCGGCCCGCTCCAGCAGCCGTACGTGGTAGCTGGAACTCCCCTTCGCGAGGCCCACTCGCTCGGCGATCTGCGTGATCGTCGCGGGCTCGAAGCGGAGCACGGCCATGATCCGGTGCCGCGTGAGATTGGAAACGGCGCGTAGCTGCTCGTCAGTGGTGACGTGGAACGTCTCGGGAAGATCATCGGTAGGCATGTCCCTAATGGTCAACGATTCTTGACCATTAGGCAAGGGGTTTTGTTCGGGCTTCCGGAATCGACTGTCCAGCACGTGAGGCCTTCGCGCCTGCGCTCTCCTTCCCGACCTCGCTCGACCCGCACCCGGGCGGCCTCGCTCCGGCCGTCGCGGAAGCTCATCCGCACCGCCCAAGCCCTTGAGTCGTCAAGAAGCCTTCGTCTTCTGAAGATCCCTCCCGGAGGGTCACCCGACCCTCCGGGATCTTCAAACACCCAGGTCACTCAGGGGCCGGGGGCGGAGCCGACCTGCTCGCAGCCGAGCCGCGAGCCGACCGCCGGGGGTCGTGGTGTCCAGGTTCTCGTGCAGCGAGGTGAAGCCGATGCCGCGCTCGCGCAGCTCGGCGACCAGCGCGAACTGCGCGCCAGCGCTGTACCCCGCCGGCTCGACGCGCCCGCGAAGTAGACCAACCCGACCAAGGTCAATCCCAGCGGCACTCTCTGTACCTCGACCACTCACACCCGGCCCCGGAGCCTGTGCGGGCTCCTCCGCCGGGTTCCGGGATGTCCGTACCAGCAGATGGATATGACGGACCGGCCGAGCGCGACCGGGCCTGGCGGCCGGGCCGGCCCGACCGGGCCCGGCGGGACCGCTCGGGCGGGCCGGTCGGCCGCCTAACCCTGCGGCGCCTCGATCCGGACCTCCCCCGCCCCGCCCGCGAACTCCAGCAGCCGCCCGGCCTCCGCCTCGGCAGCCGCCGCGTCCGCCCGGCGCAGCGCCGCGAACGGGCGCACCCGGACGAGCCGGTCCGCCGAGCCCTCCCGGCCCTCCGTCAGCTCCCAGCTGCCCGCGACCAGTCCGTCCACCAGCAGAGTGCCCAGGACGATTCCGTTGTGGCTCATCACCCGGCCCCGGTACTCCTCCGGCAGCACCCTGGTGCGGTCGGCATGCGAGAGCAGCAGGTTGTCGAACGGCGCGACCAGCCGTACGGGGACGGGGGTGTCGGCATCGGGGCGCGGTGCATCGGGGAGGTCGTACAGCAGGCGGCCGTGCTCGTCCCGGAAGGTCATGAGCTGCGGGGCCAGCCGCTTGAGCACCTGGGTGAGCCGGGTCAGGCCGCACCACTTCTGCACGTCGGCGACGGTCGCGGGGCCGAACGCGGCGAGGTAGCGCAGCACCAGGTCGTCCAGAGCGGGGTCCTGATCGAGCGGGCGGCCGAGCCAGTGCTCGGCGGTGGTGTGCGCGGCCGGGCCGCCCCGGCCCCAGATCCCGCGCGGCGGTACCTGGACGAGCGGCAGGATGCAGCGCACGGCCTGGGCGAGGGCGGCCGGATCGCGCTCGGGCAGGCCAGCGCCGAGCAGCGCACCGAGCTGCTGGAAGGTCCGCGGCTGCTGTTCGACCAGCCTGCGCCCCTCGGCCGCCAGCTCACCGAGGTCCAGCCCGGCCAGGTATCTTCCATAGTTGCTGCGCAGCGCCTGGTCGAGCACCGGCTGCACGAGCGGGCGCAGCGTCAGGCAGTCGGCTGCGGTGACCAGGTGGATGGTGCCGCGCTGGAGAGCGGTCCGGACCACCTCGCGGCGCTCGATCAGCTCGGTCAGCGCGCCGGGGGTGAAGCCCTCCAGGCGGGCCCAGAGCCCGAGGTACGGCGGCTGCGGGGCCGCCTGTGCCTGCATGCCGACCAGGTGCTCGACCATCGCGGCCGGCGGGACGGCGGCGCGTTCGATCAGGTGCTGGCGAGCCAGCAGGGCCCGGCCGAGCGCCCGGGTGCTGAGCACGTCGGGTACATCGCCCGGTGAGACCGGTGCGGCCGGTGCGCCGGGCCGGCTCGGCGGCGGCTTGGCCATCAGTGCCCGTCCAGGAGGGAGCGCAGCACGGCGATGCGGTTGGTGGTGATCGAGTCGACCCCGGCCCGGCGCAGTCGCCGCATGGTGCGGCGCAGGTCGGCCGTCCAGGTGCTGACGGCCAGTCCGGCCTCGTGGGCGGCCGCGACGAATTCGGGCTCGGCCAGGCCGAACGGCGGGTTGAGGTAGCGCGGGCGCAGGTCCGCGAGCAGGGCCGGAGCGGGCAGGCGGGGCTGTGTCCAGGTGAGCGCGATCTCGGCGGCGGGGGCCAGCGCCCGGACGGCGAGCATCGCGGTGGCCGGGCCGCAGAAGCCGACCCGCTGCTCGGCGCCCAGGTCGGTGACGGCGGCCCAGGTGGCGGCCGCCGGGTGGGGGTCGTCCAGGTCGATGAGCAGGCGCGCGGACGGGGTCTCGGCGGCGGCCTTGAGGGCGTCGGCCAGGGTGGGCACCCGCAGGCCGGGGACGCCGACGCCGTCCAGTTGCTCCAGGGTGAGCGAGCGCAGCGGGCGCGGGTCGCGCCAGAGGCGTTCGAGGGTGTCGTCGTGCAGCAGGACGGGCACCCGGTCGCGGGTGAGCCGGACGTCCACCTCCACCGCGTCGGCGCCCGCCGCGAGGGCGGACTCGATGGAGGGCAGGGTGTTCTCGCGGTGGCGGTAGGGGTCACCCCGGTGGGCGACGGCGAGCACGCGCGGGGCCGGTCGGTCGGTGGCGGGCGCGGCGTGGTCGGTGGCGGGCGCGGGGCGGCCGGGGGCGGTCATCGGACGATTCCCGCGAGCCAGGGGGTGAGGGCGAGGTCGGTGACGGCCTCGCGGTAGGACGCCTCGCCGGGCACGGCGACCACCAGCGTGCAGGACGGCGGGAATGCCTTCCGCCGGACATGCGCCAGACCGCCCCAGACGGCGTCGAGGAACGGCGGGACACTGTCGCGCGGCACGTCGAAGGCGATGCCCTCGACCGTCACCACGGCCTCGTCGTGGACGAACAGACGGACGGTCAGGCCCGGAGCCCCGTCGATCTCCAGCAGGGCCTCGTGCGGTATCCCTTCGAGGTCGCCGGCCAGGCCCTCGGGCAGGAGCAGCCCGGCGAAGGTCTGGTCACGGCCGATGTCGTGGGTGGCGCGGACCGAGCGGCCGTGCCGGGCGGCCATGGCCTCCACCGCGAACACGGCGCTCTGGGTGGAGGGGAGGGACGGGTGGGACATGGGCACACGACCTCGATTCTGGCGGGAGTGGGGGCGGATTCGGTTCCGGCGGGACCGGCGGTCCGCGCGGCGGCGGCGCCGTCCACCGGGAGGACACGCACGCACGCTCGAAGTGCGGTACCACCCGGCCGGGGCGGCATCCGGCTGTTCGACTGTCCGGCCGACCGGCCGACCGGCCGTCAGCGGCGCTCGATCATCACATTGGTCGATTTGATCACGGCCGTCGCCGGCGCCCCGGCGACCAGGCGGAGCTCCTCCGCCGACTCGCGGCTGATCAGCGAGACCACCCGGAACGGCCCGGCCTGGATCTCCACCTGAGCGGCGACGTCCCCCAGGACGACGTGCGTCACGATGCCGGGGAACCGGTTACGGGCCGAGGACGGCCGGCCCTCGGCCTCGGCGTTCTCCGGGCGGGCCAGCTCTCGGGCGAAGGCGGCGAGCTGCGCGCCGGGGATGATCCGATGCCCGTGCTCGTCGCGTTCGGCGGCCACCCGTCCGGCGTCGACCCACCGCCTCATGGTGTCGGCGCTCACCCCGAGCATCGCTGCGGCCTCGCCGATGCGATACGGGTTGACCGGCGCGGACTGGCCCATGTTCGACTCCTGGCGGTGTGTCGGCGATCAACTGTCGCGGCCATCCTGCCGTATGCCACAGGCCGTCCGCGAAGCGGATCGCCGCGTCGACCGGTGGGCCCGGTCGGAGGAAGCCAACGGATCTTCGGCGCTATTTCCGATCTAAGCTGTACGAATCGGACATAGTTCGATCCGGACCGGACGTGGACCGCTCCGGAACGGACGGCTACGGGACCGGCGAAGCGGAAGGACGAGGACGATGACGCAGGGGGCGGAACGGGTGTCGTTCACCGAGTCCTACCCCGGCGAGCCGTACGCGCGCGAACCCCACCCGGTCGAGCCGTATTCGGACGTGCTGTACGAGGACGAGGACGAGGACGAGCCCTGCCGCGACAGGCGCTACGAGAGCAACATCGCGCCGCCCGCCCGCGAGCCGGTGTCCTGGCTCGCGGTGTGCGGCCGGGTCGCGGTCGCTCTGGTGGTGACGGCGGGCCTGGTCACGGCCCTCGCCCTCGGCACCCCGGCGCTCTCGCCCACCGGCGCCTCGCGGCCCCCGGACACCCCGCAGTCCTCCGACCACTCGAACTCCGTGAACTCCTCGGACGTCACCGATGACACGGGCAGCCGGCCGCCCGCCACGAGCGCCCGACGCTGAGCGGCCCGACGGGCCGACGGGCCGACCCCTCCCCGCCCCGCACCCGACGCCCGGCGGCCCACCGCCGAGCACGCGCCGGCCTACGGCTCGCCGAACAGATCCCGCCGGACGGCGTCGCAGGCGGTGAGCACGGCACCGCTGAGGACTGCACCCCCGCCGGCCGCGCCCGGCCTGACCTCGGCGCGCAGCGGCGACAGGGTCGCCAGCCGCCGCTCCACCCGGTCGGCCAGCTCGGCGCCGCCAGCGCGTCCGATCTCGCCGCCGAGCACCAGGCAGCCGGGGTCCAGCACCACGCAGACGGCGGCCGCGCCCAGCGCGATCCGCTCGGCGAGCGTGTCCAGGAAGGCTTCGCCGGACGGGCCGGCCGCGATCGCCGCCCGCACAGCGGCCTCGGCTGCGGGGGCGTCGCCCTCGGCGCGGGCGTCGATCTCTGCGAGGGCGCGGCCGTCCGCCGCCGGCAGGCCGTGGCTGCGGGCGAGCGCGCAGATGGCGGCGCTGCCGACCAGTGCGTGGAAGCCGCCCTCGCAGCCCGTGGCGCTGGGCAGCGAACCCGTACCGGGGACGGGCAGGAAGCCGATCTCGCCCGTGCCGCCGGAGGCGCCGCGCCGCAGCTTGCCGTCCAGCACGACGGCGGCGCCGACGCCCTGGCCGAGCCAGAGCAGGACGAAGGTGTCGCGGTCGCGCGCGGCTCCGATCCGGTGCTCGGCGACCGCCGCGAGGTTGACCTCGTTCTCCAGGATCAGGTCCGTGCCGGGCAGTTCGCCGAGCGCGGCGAGCAGCCCGGTGTGCCAGTCGGTCAGGGCGCCGGTGCTGTTGAGCCGCCCGGTCGCCGGGTCGACCAGGCCCGGGGCGCCGACCGCGACGGTGTGCAGGTGTCCGACGCCGGCCTCGCGAGCCGTGTCCAGCAGCGCCTGGACGGAACGTTCGGCCAGGTCGGACGCGCCCCCCGCGTGCGCGCCTCCCGCGCCATCCGCGTCGGACGCATCGGACGCGAACGCGCCGGCGGGCAGCTCGGCCGTGGCGAGCGTACGGCCCGCGAGATCGGCGACGACCAGGCTGACGCCGGCCTCGCGTACGTCGATCGCGGCGATGTGCGCACGGTCGGCGATCAGCGCGTACAGCCGGGCGTTCGGGCCCCGGCGCTGCTCGCCGCGCTCGCCGACGACGGCGACCAGGCCGGTGCGCTGGAGGCGTTCCAGCAGGTCGGCGACGGTCGGACGGGAGAGGCCGGTCAGGTCGCGCAGCTCGGTCGCGGTGAGCGGGCCCTGGTCGAGGAGCAGGTTGAGCGCCAACCGGTCGTTGATGGCGCGGGCGGTGCTCGGCGTGGCCGTGCGCGCGGTGGTCATGGGGATGCATCCTTCCAGAGGTTTCTATCAGGGTCCCTTCCTGATAGTTTATCGAACAGGGTCCGCACCACCCTGCACCCGCCTCTGCCCAGGACGGCCGGGACAGGCCCGGCATAGCAACAGCACCGACCCGCCCGACCAAGACGACACTGTCGCGCCTGCCACGCGATCCGGAGGGAGCGTCGAATGACCGAGCGCGTGAGAGACATCGCAAGAGACAGCGTGAGCAACGGAGCCATGACCGACAGCGCGACCGGGAGCCCGCACCCCGGCCTGGGGGACCCGCGCCGGGCCAGGATCGGCATCGCCCTGGTCTTCGCCCTGCACGGGGCCGTCACCGGCTCATTCGTCACGCGCATCCCCTGGCTCCAGGACCGCCTGGAGCTCAGCGCCGGGCAGCTCGGCCTGGCGCTGGTGATGCCGGCGATCGGCTCCTCGCTGGCCATGCCGCTCGCCGGCCGGCTCGTCCACCGCTACGGCGGCCGGGCGGCGGTGCGCGGGTTGCTGACGCTCTGGTGCCTGGCGCTTGCCCTGCCCGCGCTCTCCCCCTCCCTGCCTGTGCTCTGCCTGACCCTGCTGGTCTACGGCGCCACGGCGGGCATGGCCGATGTGGCGATGAACGCGCAGGGCGTGGTGATCGAGGAGCGGCTCGGCCGATCGATCATGTCCGGCCTGCACGGCATGTGGAGCGTGGGCGGCCTGCTCGCGTCCGCCTTCGGCATCCTGGCGGCGCACCAGGAGTTGGACGCCCGGCTCCAGCTGGCCGTCACCGCGCTCGTACTGGCCCTGGCCGGCCAGTTCGTCTGCCGCGGACTGCCCGGGCTGAGGCCGGACGCCACCGAGGAGGCCCCGCCGCGCTTCGCCCTGCCGCCGCGCAGCTCGCTCGTCATCGGCCTGGTCGGCTTCTGCGCCGTCTTCGCCGAGGGCGCCTCGATGGACTGGAGCGGCGTGTACCTGCGGGACGTCACCGGCTCCTCCGCCACCGTCGCGGCCGCCTCGTACACGGCCTTCGCCTGCACCATGGCCGTCAGCCGGCTGGCGGGGGACGCGGTGATCCGCCGGATCGGGCCGGTACGGGCGACCAGGATCAGCGGTGCGGTGGCCACGGTGGGCGGACTGCTGGTGGTCCTCGCGGATTCCCCGTACCTGGCGATCCCCGGCTTCGCGCTGATCGGGATCGGGATAGCGGTGGTCGTCCCGCTCGCCTTCGCGGCGGCCGGGCGGATCGGCGGCAACCCGAGCCAGTCCATCGCCGGCGTCGCGACCGTCACGTACACCTCCGGCCTGATCGCGCCCGCCGTGATCGGCGCGCTGGCCCAGGCCACCTCGCTGACCGTCTCCTTCGCCCTGGTGACCGCCCTCGCCGCCGCGCTGATCCTGGGCGCCGGTGCCCTGCGCCGGGCCGAGCCGGTCAGCACCCCGCCGACCGTGCGCGAGGTGCCGCTCGGCGTACCGGAGAGCAGCGGGAGCATCGGCGCGCAGGCCGTTAGGGAATGACCGCACGCCGGCTCGGTATGCCTATCGGCCGAGCCGATTTCAGGGACAATTGCGGCTGATATCGCGCGGGCAGCGGGCCGGCCCCGCGGATACCGGATGGAATCCGCGGGCGCGGCCGGCCGTGACACTCGACAGCGAGCACCCTTCGGCCACCACGCCCAAGGCACCCGCCCGTACACGACCCGACTGCCGCCACCGTCGCCGAATCCGCGCTCAGATCTCTCGACCGCCCCGGCCGAAGGCGGCGATTGGCAATTCGCTGCGATTCCCTCCCACCCCCGCGTCCGGTCCGTCCAGCGCGTCCGCGCACCCGCTGTCGGTGCGGCTTCGTCACCGGACGAGCACCCGCCGTCCGGGTTCCCGCGAGCTGCGGCCGGCCGGCCCCGGCCCGCTGCCCCGGCGCGAAAGTCGGCCGGGCCGACCTCCCGCTCCAGGCCGGCCCGGCAGCGGGCGCCGATACGGGACGGGCGCGGAACCGGACGCCCGACGCCGCCCGACGCCGCACGGGACGCGGGCCGCCGACCGGGTGGGGCAGGCATCGCGATCACCGGCGCCCACCGCGTCGCCTCCGGGCCCCCGCGCCCCTTCCGGGCCGCTCCGGCTTTCCGGCCACCCCGCAGCGGCCGTTAAGCTCGGGCGGTGCTCGCTCCCCCGCCCCCCGCGCCGCCCGGATCCGCGCTGCGCCGCGCGCTGCTCTCGCCCTGGGCCCGGCTCGCCCTGCTGGCCGTCCTGCTCCTGGCGGCGGCCGCCTCGCTGCTGCTCTGGGACCCGGCCGCACTGCTCTCCGGCGGCCTGGCCGCCACCGTCCCCGGGCTCTGGCAGGGCCCGGCGTTCGTCGGCGTGTACGCGCTGGGCACCCTCGCCTTCGTACCCCGCCCGGCGCTGAACGCCGCCGCCGGGCTGCTGCTCGGCATCGAGCAGGGCCTGCTGCTCGCCGTGCTCGGCACCACCCTGGGCGCGGCACTCGCGTTCGGCCTGGGCCGGCTGCTCGGCCGGGACGCGCTGCGCCCGCTCCTGCGGGCGCGGGCGCTGACCGTCCTGGACCTCAGGTTCACCGAACAGGGCTTCCGCAGCACCCTGCTGCTGCGGCTGTTCCCCGGACTGCCGTTCCAGGCGGGCAACTTCGCCGCCGCCTTCTCCGGCGTGCGGTTCGCGCCGTTCCTGACGGGCACGGCAATCGGCGTGGTGCCCGCCACGGCGGCCTACGTCGTGGCCGCCGCCAGCGCGAGTTCACCCGGCTCCGGGGCGTTCCTGGTCTCGGCCGGCGCGATCGCACTGATGGTCGTGCTCAGCGCGGTGTCACTGTGGCGCACCGCCCGGCGCCGCGGCCGACGCACTGACGTGGCGTCAACCTGAGGACGAGGAACCGGGCCGGCCGCGAACAGTGCCCGCGACGGCCGCGGCGAGGCGGTCCCGAACCCGGGATTCCGAAACCCGTCCGGACAATTGTGTGGCCACTGTCAGCGCGCTGCGCCACTATGGCCGCCATGACAACGACTGCACGCATCTATCCCCCCTCCGCCGGTGACGAGACGGCCATGCTCACGGCCTGGCTCGAGTTCCACCGGGCCACGCTCGCCGAGAAGTGCGAGGGCCTGTCCGACGACCAGCTCCGGCTGCGCTCGGTACCGCCCTCCAGTCTCTCCCTGCTGGGCCTCGTCCGGCACATGGCCGAGGTCGAACGGCACTGGTTCCGGAACATCCTGCGCGGGGAGAAGCTGCCCAGCCACTTCTGGTCGGAGCAGGACCCGGACGGCGACTTCGACAACGTCGACACCGCGGATGTCGCCGCGGACTTCGCCACCTGGCGGGCCGAGGTCGAGAGCGCCCGTGCGGCCGCGGCCGGTCTTCCGCTGGATACGGTGGGCAAAACGCTGCGCCACGAGCAGGAGGTGACGCTGCGCTGGATTCTGGTGCACGTGATCGAGGAGTACGCACGGCACAACGGTCATGCCGATCTGCTCCGTGAAGTCGTGGACGGCACCACCGGGGTATGAACCCCGGAGATCCAGGTTGACAGAAGGTCAATTGGTGGCTGACCAAGACCGATATGGTCTACGCGCGCAACCATCCGTCGAGCTGCGGCGTCGCAACAGATACCGGGGTTCATCCGGATTCGCGGCGCGCCACGACCCGTACGGCGGTCGCGAGCGGGCACCGGACCGGTGATCAGTGCGATACTCGGACAGTTCCGACGAGTGGATGACGTGTCAAAAGGACACGCGCACCCGGGCGGACGCGTACGGGACGAGACAGGGAGGCGCGGCATGGGAGCACTTCGCGACGAGCACCACAACGGGTGGCTGATGCCCTCCGGGAACTACCCGGCCGCGGTGTACGACGATCCGTGGGGCGACCAGGAGACCATGGCGTCCGGGCCGGCCCCTGCCAAGATCGTCTCGCTGCGTCCGACCGGATTCGAGGCCGCCAGGACCGTCGGCGAGCACATCCGCGCCAGCACCCCGGTGGTCATGGACCTGACCGAGATGGACGAGGCCGAGGCCAAGCGCATGGTCGACTTCGCCTCCGGTCTCATCTTCGGCACGTGCGGAGGGATCGAGCGGATCGCTCGCCGGGTCTTCCTCCTCACGCCCGCGGAGGTCGAGGTCATGGTGATCGACCGCCCGCTGGACGACACCGGCTTCTACAACCAGAGCTGAGCGGGGCCGCCGGAGCGGCACCGCAGACCCCACCGGGGACGGCAGCAGGACGCCGTCCCCGGTTTTTGCTGCCCGCACGCGGACGGATCGCCGCGGGTCTCGGGCCTCTCACCGCTCATCACCGCCCATCACCCCTCCCTGATGGACAGCTGCCTCAGTTGAGGCAGCTGAAAATACTCTGAGACATTCATGTCTCATCTGATCTACACTTGCAGCATGGCCACCGATCGTGACTCCGTCCTCGAAGCAGCAGTGGGCGTGCTCTCCCGCCGCCCGACCGCCCACCTGGACGAGATCGCCCGCGCCGCCGGCATCAGCCGCGCCACCCTGCACCGGATCTTCCCCGGACGCGACGCCCTGATCCGCGAGGTCGGCGCGCTCGGCCTGCGCAAGTTCGCCACCGCGCTGGACACCGCGGCCATCGAGGAGGGCGACGCCCACTCGGCCCTGCGCCGACTGGTGGACGCGGTCGTGCCGGACGCCGCGCTGTGCGCCTTCCTGGCCGGCGAGAACCAGCTCTACGACGACCCCGAGATCAACGAGCTCTGGGAGATCCAGGACGCCCGGGTCCGCGCACTGTTCCTGCGCGGGCAGCAGGAGGGCGTGTTCCGAATCGAGCTCTCGGCCGGGTGGCTCAGCGAAGCCTTCTTCGACCTGGTCGCCGGCGTCGGATGGGCCGTCCAGGACGGACGCCTGGCCCCTCGCGACAGTGCCTACTCGCTCGCCGAGCTCTTCCTCGGCGGCGCCCTCAGGAAGCCGAACACACCATGAGCAAGATCCTCAACGCCAGCCCGCGCCAGCGCTGGGTCGGCCTCGGCGTCCTCGTCCTGGCCGTCACCCTGGTCGCGCTCGACGCGACCGTGCTGTCACTGGCCATACCCTCCATCAGCGAGACCCTGCGCCCCAGCGGCACCCAGCTACTGTGGATCGGCGACGCCTACTCCTTCGTCCTGGCCGGCCTGCTGGTCAGCATGGGATCGCTCAGCGACCGGATCGGCCGCAAGAAGCTGCTGCTGACCGGCGCCTCGGCGTTCGGCGCCGCCTCGCTGCTGGCCGCCTACGCCCCCGGCCCCGGTTGGCTGATCCTGGCCCGGGCGCTGCTCGGCGTGGCCGGCGCCACCATCATGCCCTCCACCCTCTCGCTGATCCGCAGCCTCTTCCCGGACGCCCGCGAGCGGGCCACCGCCATCGGCATCTGGGGCGCGGCGGCCGCCGCCGGCGCGGCCCTCGGCCCGGTGGTCGGCGGGGTGCTGCTGGAGCACTTCTGGTGGGGCTCGGTGTTCCTGCTCAACATCCCGCTGGTGGTCCTGCTGCTGGTGCTCGGCGGCTGGCTGCTGCCGGAGTCCAGGGACCCGGAGCCGGGCAGCTGGGACCTGCCGAGCGTGCTGCTGTCCCTGGCGGGCGTCGTCGGCGTGGTGTACGCGATCAAGGAGGCCGCCGCGCACGGGCCCGCCCGCTGGGACGTCGCGGCCACCGCGGTGCTCGGCGCCTGCGCGCTGTTCGTCTTCGTCCGCCGCCAGCTGCGCCTGCCGGCCCCGCTGCTGGACGTCAGGCTGTTCGGCGACCGCCGGTTCACCGCCGCCGTCCTCTCCTCGCTGATCGCGCTGATCGGGCTCTCCGGCGTGGTGTTCGTGATGTCCCAGTACCTCCAGCTGGTGCGCGGGTACGAGCCGTTGCAGGCCGGACTCGCCGAACTGCCCGCCTTCGCGGGCGCGGTGGTCGGCGGTCTGCTGACCGCCAGGCTGGCCCGCAGGTTCGGCGCCAGGGCCTCGCTGACCTTCGGTCTGCTGGCCATGGGCCTGGGCGTCGGGGCGCTCGGCTGGGTGCACCAGGACAGCACCTACCTGCTGATCGCCGCCGCGTTCCTGACCGTCGGCACGGCCGAGGGCGTGGTCTACACGCTCTCCGCCGACGAGGTTCTGGGCGCGGCGCCCAGCGAGAAGGCGGGCGCCGCCTCCGCGGTCTCCGAGACGGCGTACGAGCTGGGCACCGCACTCGGCATCGCGATGGTCGGCTCGGTGGTCGGAGCGCTCTACGCCGGGGCGCTCACCGTCCCGGCCGGCACCGACCCCGCGGCGGCCGCGCAGGCCGGCGAGTCGATCGGCGGCGCAGTGGAGGCGGCCGGTTCGCTGCCTGCGCAGCTGGCCGGACCGCTGCTGACCAGTGCACGGGACTCCTTCGTCCACGGCCTGAACCTGGCCGCCTGGTTCGCCGGCGGGCTGCTGGTGGCCGCCTCGGGCCTGGCCCGGCTGCTGTTGCGGGGCCGGCCCGGCGCGGAGCGCCGGGAGCAGCAGAGCGCCCGCACGCAGGCCGGCGCCGGGACCGAACCCGGGGCGCGCGCGCCCGAGGCCTGGGAACCGGAGGCCCGAGAGCCCGAGGCACACGCGCGGGCCGGGGACGAACCGGAGGCACAGCGGCAGGACGCACGGCGGGTGGTGACACGACCGTGACGCGCGGCGGCCCCGAGCAGTGACACGCTCGGGGCCGCCACGACCACACCCGGCGGCGGTGCCCCGCACCCCGTACCTCAGGGACGCTCCGCGCTCAGCCGGCGATGCCGAGCGGGAGCTCCAGCTCCGCCCAGACCACCTTGCCCTCCCTGGTCGGGCGGCTCCCCCACCGGTGTGCCAACTCGCTGACCAGGTACATCCCGCGCCCGCCCTCGTCCTGCTCCGCGAACGGGCGCAGTTGCGGGGTCTGGCCACCGGCGTCGGCGACCTCCACCGTCAGCACCCGGTCGCGGAACAGCCGCAGCCGGCGCGGCGCGTCGGCGTGCAGCAGCGCGTTGGTGACCAGTTCGCTGACCATCAGCTCCGCGTAGTCGCAGAGCGCGGACAGGCCCCAGGCCTGGAGCGTGCGGCGGGTGAACTGGCGGGCCTCGGCGGGCAGCCGGCCGCCGCCGCGCAGCGGCAGGACGGCGAGCCGGTCGGTGGGGATGGGCAGCACCCGGGCCATGATCATCGCGATGTCGTCGTCCGTGCCGTCCGTGACCAGCGCGGACAGCACCGCGTCGCAGGACTCCTCCAGGGTGCGGCCGGGCCCGGAGAGCGTCCGGGAGAGCAGGTCGATGCCCTGGTCGAGGTCCTGGTCGCGGCGTTCGATCAGGCCGTCGGTGTAGAGCGCGACCGTGCCGCCCTCGGGGAGGGTGAACTCGATGCTCTCGAAGGCCACCCCGCCGACGCCGAGCGGCACCCCGGGCGGCAGCGGCACCCGCTTGGTGGTGCCGTCCGGTGCGACCCAGACCGGGGGCAGGTGCCCGGCGCCCGCCACCGTGACCATCCGGTCCACCGGGTCGTAGACCGCGCAGATGCAGGTCGCGAACTGGCCGTCGCCGATGCCGGACGCCGTCTCGTCCAGCCGGGTCAGAACCTGCTCGGGCGGCAGGTCGAGGGTGGCGAGCGTCCTGGCGACGGTGCGCAGCTGGCCCATCGTGGCGGCCGCCCGGATGCCGTGGCCCATCACGTCGCCGACCACCAGCGCGACCCGGCCGCAGGAGAGTGGCACCACGTCGAACCAGTCCCCGCCGACCTCGCTGGTCACACTGCTCGGCAGGTAGCGGTAGGCGATCTCCAGCCCGAGCGTGCGGTGGATCTCCTGCGGCAGCAGGCTGCGCTGCAGGGTGAGCGCGGTCTCCCGCTCGCGGCGGTAGAGCCGGGCGTTGTCGATGGCCAGTGCGGCCCGGGCGACCAGCTCCTCGGCGAGCGCCACGTCGGAGGCGGTGAACGGCTCCGGGTTTCGCATCCGGATGAACTCGGAGCCGCCCAGCACCATGCCCCGCGCCAGCAGCGGCACCATCAGGTACGAGTGGATGCCGGCCGCCATCCCGGGGGTGACCCGCTCCTCCGAGGAGACCAGGCTGCGCAGCACATCGGCGTTCACATGGCTGCGCAGCAGCGGGCGCCCGCTGCGCAGACACTGGCTGTAGGTGCGCGAGGAGTCGTACTCGGAGATCTCGCCGACGGCGTCGACCGCCAGGTCCATGCCGGACTCGTACGCCTCCCCGACCGCCACCGCGCGCAGCTTGAGCCCCTGGTCGGGGCCGAGCTGGGAGGGCTCCTCGCCCTGGAACACCGGGTCGAGCAGGTCGACGGTGGCGAAGTCCGCGAAGCGCGGGATGACGGCCTCGACCAGCTCCTCGGCGGTGCGCTTGAGGTCGAGGGTGGTGCCGATCCGGGCGGTGGCATCGGCGATGGTGGTCAGCCGCTCCTGCGCGCGGGCGGCCCGCGCCTCGGCCTGGAAGCGCTCGGTGACGTCGATGATGGACGAGCTGACGCCGAGCACCCGGCCGGTGGAGTCCTCCAACCGGTAGTAGGACGCCGACCAGGCCCGCTCGCGGCGCGGGTCACCGGGGGTGCGGCCGTGCGAGCGGGCGTCGACGACCGGCCGGCCGGTGATGATCACCTGCCGCATCACCTGCTCGATCTCGGCGCTGTTCACCCCCGGCAGGATCTCGCTGACCCGGCGGCCGAGGTGGTCGGCCACCGGCAGACCGTTGATCCGGGCGAGCGCGTCGTTGAGCCGCACGAAGCGCAGGTCGGTGTCGTAGACGGCCATCCCGATCGGTGACTGGGTGAAGATGCCGTCGAGGATCGCCAGGTCCGCCTCGACGTCGTGCAGGGCCTGGACGTCGGAGGCGGTGGCCAGCAGCAGCGGCTCGCCGCCGGGGCCCGCGATGGGGTAGGTGCGGAACTCCAGCCGGACGACGTGCCCGTCGCGGTGGCGCACCGGGAAGGTGCCGGACCAGCTCTGGCCGCTCATGATCCGCTCGAAGATGTCGAGCACTCGGGGCCGCTCCTCGTCGGTGACCAGCAGCTCTGCGGCATACATGCCGACGGCCTCCGTGGCCGGGTAGCCGAGCAGTGCCTCCGCGTCCTCGCTCCAGTGCAGGATGCGGCCGTCGCCCTGGACGAGGGCGGTGGCGAGCGGGACGAGGCGGTGGCCGTCCAGGCGTGCGGCATCGCCGCCCGCCGTGAACCGGCCGGCCTCGTCAGGTGCGTCCCACTCGAATCCGCCCATGATCAGGAAACCACCCACCTTGCGGCCCTCCCGGTCGGGGGCAGCCTGATGCCGATCGGGTACGACTCCAGACTGCACGGAGATCAGCGTGCCTGCGACCCCTCGTGGCCGGGTTTGGACCGGGCGATACCTTCTCGGGTCCGGGCGGTGGTCGGAGCCGGGGTCCGGGCGGATCGTGGTCCGGATGCATCGTGGCCCGGATGCGTCGTGGCCCGGGCGGTGGCTCAGCCGAGGTCGGGCTCGGCAGGCTGCGTGGCTGAGCCGAGGGCGGCGCCGAGGGCGGAGTCGAGCAGGCGGGCCCACTGGCGGACCACGCCGGACCGGCGGGCGCTGTCGTCGGTGAGCAGGTTCGCCAGGCCCAGGCCCCGGGCCATGTCCATGGTGGCCTGGACGGTCTCGCGGACACCGGGCGTGCTCTCGTCCGCGCCGAGGAAGTCGACGGCCGCGCGGTGTGACTCCCGGCCGACGTGGTTCTCCAGCCCGACGATCCGCTCGCGCAGCGGCGCCTCGGTGGCGGCGGCCACCCACAGGTGCAGGGCGGCCCGGAACAGCGGGCCGGTGTAGAGCCGGACGATCATGTCGACGACGGCCTCGGTACGCTCCGGCCCCCGGGCCGGCAGCTCGTCCGCGTGGGCACGGACGGCCGCCAGCCGCTCGGCCGTGACGTGCTCGACGGCCGCGGTGAAGAGGTCCTCCCGGGTCGGGAAGTGGTGCTGGGCCGCGCCCCGGGAGACCCCGGCGCGCTCGGCGACCACCGATACCGTGCTGCCGTTCCAGCCCAGCTCGGCGAGGCATTCCACCGCCGCTTCCAGCAGCCTGCGGCGGGTGGCGCGGCTGCGGTCCTGCTGGGGCGTGCGGGCGGCGGCGGTGCTCATCTGCGGTTGCGGTCCCTGTGGGTGCGGGCGGGTCCTGCCTGGTCGGCCCCTGATACTGCCAGATCGGACCCGGCCGGACCTCCCGCGACCACCGACCGCGCCGCCGCCGCAGCCGCCGGTGCCGACACTGCCGCGTAAGCCGTCACCACGCCGGGCACCGCCGGCTCAGCCCACGGCCGGGCGGTCGCGCTCACGCAGCTCCCGGCGCAGGATCTTGCCGCTCGCGGACTTGGGCACGACGTCCAGGAACTCCACCGCCCTGACCTTCTTGTACGGCGCGACCTGCGCGGCGACGAACTCGGCCACCTGCTGCTCGGTCAGTGCGCTTCCGGGGGCCCGGACCACGAAGGCCTTGGGCCGTTCCACGCCGTCGCCGTCGTAGCTGCCGATCACGGCGGCGTCGGCGATCTGCGGGTGGGTGAGCAGCAGCGCCTCCAGTTCGGCGGGGGCGACCTGGTAGCCCTTGTACTTGATCAGCTCCTTCACCCGGTCGACGATGAACAGGTAGCCGCGCTCGTCGACGTACCCGATGTCGCCGGTGTGCAGCCAGCCGTCCTCGTCGACCGTGGCGGCGGTGTCGGAGGGCCGGGCGAAGTACCCCTTCATCACCTGCGGCCCGCGGATCAGGATCTCGCCGCTCTCCCCCACGCCCAGGTCCGCGCCGGGTACGTCCAGGGAGGCCACCCGCAGCTCGGTGGACGGCACCAGCTTGCCGACCGAGCCGCGCGCGGGCTCCGGGTCGTGCGGGGACATCACATGGGTGACGGGCGACAGCTCCGTCATGCCGTAGCCCTGCAGGACCCTCGGCAGCCCGAGGCGGCGGGCGCAGAGGTCGCCGAGGTCGGCGTCCAGCGGCGCGGCGGCGCAGAGGACGTGCCGCAGCGAGGAGAGGTCGTACTGCTCAACCAGCGGGTGCTTGGCCAGCGCCAGGACGATCGGCGGGGCGACGATCAGGCCCTCGACGCGCTGCTCCTGGATGGTGCGCAGGAACTGTTCGAGGTCGAAGCGGGGCAGGACGACGACGGTCGCGCCGCAGCGCAGCGGCTGGTTGAGCAGCGCGGCCAGGCCGTAGATGTGGAAGAAGGGGAGCACGGCGAGGATCCGCTCGCCGACGGCGGGGCGGTAGAGCGGGTCGGTCTGGGCGAGGTTGGTGGCGATGGAGCGGTGGGTGAGCATCACGCCCTTGGGCAGGCCGGTGGTGCCGCTGGAGTACGGCAGGACGGCTATGTCGGCGGCCGGGTCGATCCGCGGCTGCGGCTCGGGGGCGGTGGAGGCCATCAGGTCGGCGAGCGAGCGGTGGCCCTCGGCGCCGTCGCAGACGATGATCTCCCGGATCGGCCGCCCCTCCGCGGCGAGCTTCCCCGCGGCCTCCCGGGCCACGGGCAGGAACGGCGAGACGGTGATGATCCAGCTCGCCCCGCTGTCCGCGAGCTGGCCGGCCAGCTCACCGGCGGTGGCGAGCGAGGAGACCGTGGTGACGGTGGCGCCGGCCATGGTCGCGCCGAAGAACGCGATCGGGTAGGCGGTGGTGTTGGGGCTGTGGAGGGCGATCACGTCCCTGGGCCGCACACCCGCCTCGGCCAGCCCGGCGGCGACCCTCCGGGTGGCCGCGGCGAGGCGGGCGTAGCTGATGCTCTCGCCGGTGATGCCGTCGATCAGGGCGGGGGTGTCCGGGTGCCGGACGGCCGAGCCGAGGACTGCGTCGTGGATGGGCAGGGCGACACTCTCGACATCGGGGTACTCGCTGTGGAACACCATGCGCGTCTCCTGGTTCGATGCTGACGACTGCTCACAGCGTGCCCACCGGCGCCGCCCTCGAACAGTGGCCGGGCGGGGTCGGCCGGTACCCGCCGGTACCCGTCCGTCCCGGACCGTCCCGGACCGTCCCGGACCGGCAGGGTACGGACGCGCCGGCAGGGTACGGGCGGGGGCGAGTACCCGGCAGGGTGGCGCCCGGCCTCAGTAGGAGCGGGGCAGTCCCAGGGTGTGCTGGGCGACGTAGTTCAGCACCATCTCGCGGCTCACCGGCGCGACCCGGCCGACCCTGGTCGCGGCCAGCAGCGCGCCGAGCCCGTACTCCTGGGTGAGGCCGTTGCCGCCCAGGGTCTGCACCGCCTGGTCGACGGTCCGGGCAGCGGCCTCGCCCGCCGCGTACTTGGCCATGTTGGCGGCCTCGCCGGCGCCCAGGTCGTCACCCGCGTCGTAGAGGTGGGCGGCCTTCTGGGTCATCAGGCGGGCGAGTTCGATCTCGATGGCGCACTGGGCCAGTGGGTGGGCCAGGCCCTGGTGGGCGCCGATCGGCGTGTCCCAGACGGTACGGGTCTTGGCGTAGTCGACGGCCTTGCCGAGGGCCTGGCGCGCCAGGCCCAGGGAGAAGGCGGCGGTCATGATGCGCTCGGGGTTGAGGCCGGCGAAGAGCTGGAGCAGCCCGGCGTTCTCGTCACCGACCAGGGCGTCGGCGGGCAGCCGGACGTCGTCCAGGAAGACCTGGAACTGCTTCTCCGGGGCGACGAGTTCCATCGGGATCGGCCGGTACTCGAAGCCGGGGGTCTCGCGCGGGACGACGAACAGGGCGGGCTTGAGCTTGCCCGTCCTGGCGTCCTCGGTGCGGGCGACGAAGAGCACCGCGTCGCAGTGGTCGATGCCGGAGATGAAGACCTTGCGGCCGGAGAGCAGCCAGTCCTCGCCGTCGCGGCGTGCGACGGTCGAGATGCGGTGGGAGTTGGAGCCGGCGTCGGGCTCGGTGATGCCGAAGGCCATGCGCCGGGTGCCGTCGGCGAGGCCGGGCAGCCAGCGCTGCTTCTGCTCGTCGGTGCCGTAGCGGGCGATGACGGTGCCGCAGATCGCGGGCGAGACGATCAGGAGCAGCAGCGGGCAGCCGGCGGTGCCGAGTTCTTCGAGCACGATCGCGAGGTCGGCGATGCCGCCGCCCCCGCCGCCGTACTCGGCGGGCAGGTTGACGCCGAGGTAGCCCAGCTTCCCGGCCTCCGACCAGAGTTCGTCGGCGGGCTCGCCCGCGCGGGCCTTGGCCAGGTAGTACGCGGAGCCGTAGCGGCGGCCGAGGTCGCCGACGGCCTGACGCAGGGCCTGGCGTTCGCTGCTCTCGACCAGCGGGCCCTGCGGTGCGACGGCGGCGGTGGCGGAGGTAGCGGAGGTGGCGCTGGCGGCGGTGGTACGCGGTGCGGGCATGCCGGGTCCTTCCGGGCGTGAGGGGTGCGGCGGAGGGGGTGCGGGCGTACGGGCTGACCGGCGACGGCCGGTCAGCCGGTCCGGTCGGTCCGGTCGGACCGGTCGGCCTGGTCGGACCGGTCGGACCGGGAGGCCTGGTCGGCCGGCTGGACGACGGCGAGCAGGGCGCCGAGTTCGACCTGCTGGCCGGGGCTGACGCGCAGTTCGGTGAGGATGCCGTCGGCGGGCGCGGTGACGCGGTGTTCCATCTTCATCGCCTCCAGCCAGAGCAGCGGCTGGCCCGCGGTGACGACGTCCCCGGCGGCGGCCGCCGTGCGGACGACGGTGCCGGGCATCGGGGCCAGCAGGGCGCCGGGCTCGGTCTGCTGGGCGGGGTCGGGGAAGCGTTCGAGCGCGGTGAGCACGGTGGTGCCGTTCGCCGAGTCCACGTGTACCTGGGCGCCGTGCACGGCGACCCGGAAGGTTCGGCGCAGTCCCGCCGCGCTGAGCACGACGCGCTCTGCGGAGGCGGCGAGCAGGGTGGTGCCGGGGTGGCCCTCGGCGCGCAGACCGTCCCTGGTGAGGCGGTAGCGGATCTCGTGCTCGGTGCCGTCGGCGGCCAGGTACCGCTTCACCTGGGGCTGGGAGGGCAGGTTGCGCCAGCCCGAGGGCAGCGCCGTACGGCGCGCGGCCGCGTCGGCGAGCGCGGCGGCCAGGGCCGGCAGCGGGTCGGGTTTGGCGGCGCGCGGGAGCAGTTCCTCGGCGTGCTCGGCGAGGAAGCCGGTGTGCAGCCGGGCGTCCAGGAAGGCCGGGTGGCGCAGCGCGGCGGCCAGCAGTTCGCGGTTGGTGGTGAGGCCGTGGATCCGGGCGCGGGTGAGGGCGTCGGCCAGGCGCCGGGCGGCGGCGGCGCGGGTGGGGGCCCAGGCGATGACCTTGGCGAGCATCGGGTCGTAGTGGATGCCGACCTCGGTGCCGTCCTCGGCGCCGGAGTCCAGCCGTAGGCCGGTGTCCTGCGGGGCGGTGGTGAACTCGGCCCGTACGCCGGGGATTTCGAGCCGGTGCAGGGTGCCGGTCTGCGGCTGCCAGTCGCGGGTGGGGTCCTCGGCGTACAGGCGGGCCTCGATCGCGTGGCCGCGGGCGGCGGGCGGCTCGGCGGGCAGGGCCTCGCCCTCGGCGATCCGCAGCTGGAGGGCGACCAGGTCGAGGCCGGTGACGCACTCGGTGACGGGGTGCTCGACCTGGAGGCGGGTGTTCATCTCCAGGAAATGGAACCGGCCGTCGGGTGCGAGCAGGAACTCGGCGGTGCCGGCGCCGGTGTAGCCGATGGCGTGGGCGGCGGCGGTGGCGGCGTGGTGGAGCTCGGCGCGCAGCCCGTCGGCGAGGCCGGGGGCCGGTGCCTCCTCGATGACCTTCTGGTGGCGCCGCTGGAGCGAGCAGTCGCGTTCGCCGACGGCCCAGACGGTGCCGTGGGTGTCGGCCAGCAGCTGGACCTCGATGTGGCGGCCGGTGGGTAGGTAGGGCTCGCAGAAGACCTCGTCCGAGCCGAAGGCCTTCATGGCCTCGGCCCGGGCTGCTTCGAGCTGCCCCGCCAGCTCCTCCAGCCGGCGCACCACCCGCATGCCGCGCCCGCCGCCGCCGGCTGCGGCCTTGACCAGCAGCGGCAGGTCGCGCTCGGTGGGCTCGGCCGGGGTGGTGAGCACCGGCACCCCGGCGGCGGCCATCAGCCGCTTGGCCTCGGTCTTGGAGCCCATCGCGGCGATGGCCCGCGGCGGCGGGCCGATCCAGGTCAGCCCGGCCGCCAGCACGGCCCGGGCGAAGTCGGCGTTCTCGGACAGGAACCCGTACCCGGGGTGGACGGCGTCGGCGCCCGCCTCCAGCGCGGCCCGGACGATCAGGTCGGCGCGCAGGTAGGTGTCGGCGGGCGCGGCGCCGGGCAGGTGGACCGCGGTGTCGGCCTCGCGGGTGTGCGGCGCCTCGGCGTCCGGGTCGGAGTACACGGCCACCGTGGCGATGCCCAGGTCCCGGCAGGTACGGAAGACCCGGCGGGCGATCTCGCCACGGTTGGCGACCAGCAGGGAGGTGATCATGTCGTTCGTGTCCCTCACATCCGGAAGACGCCGTAGCCGCGCGCGCCCTCGACGGGGGCGCTGTGGATCGCGGAGAGGCAGAGGCCGAGCACGGTGCGGGTGTCGCGCGGGTCGATGACGCCGTCGTCGTAGAGCCGGCCGGAGAGGAAGACGGGCAGTGACTCCGCCTCGATCTGCTGCTCGACCATGGCCCGGATCGCGGCGTCCGCGTCCTCGTCGTACGGCTGCCCCTTGGCGGCCGCCGACTGCCGGGCGACGATCGACAGCACGCCCGCCAGCTGCTGCGGGCCCATCACCGCGGACTTGGCGCTCGGCCAGGCGAACAGGAACCGCGGGTCGTACGCCCGGCCGCACATGCCGTAGTGCCCGGCGCCGTAGGAGGCGCCCATCAGCACCGAGATGTGCGGGACCTTGGAGTTGGACACCGCGTTGATCATCATCGCGCCGTGCTTGATGATGCCGCCCTGCTCGTAGTCCTTGCCGACCATGTAGCCGGTCGTGTTGTGCAGGAAGAGCAGCGGGATGTCACGCTGGTTGGCGAGCTGGATGAACTGGGCCGCCTTCTGCGACTCGGCGCTGAACAGCACGCCCTGGGCGTTGGCGAGGATGCCGACCGGGTAGCCGTGCACGCGCGCCCAGCCGGTGGCCAGGCTGGCTCCGTACAGCGGCTTGAACTCGTCGAAGTCCGAGCCGTCGACCACCCGGGCGATCACCTCGCGCGGGTCGAAGGGCACCTTGAGGTCGCCGGGGACGATGCCCAGCAGCTCGTCCTCGTCGTACCTGGGCGCCGGGGCGCACGGGTGCGGCGCCGGGCCGGCCTTGTGGTGGTTGAGCCGGGCGACGATCCGGCGGGCCAGGCGCAGCGCGTCCGGCTCGTCGACGGCGAAGTGGTCGGCCAGACCGGAGGTGCGGGCGTGCATCTCGGCGCCACCGAGCGACTCGTCGTCGGACTCCTCGCCGGTGGCCATCTTGACCAGCGGCGGGCCGCCGAGGAAGACCTTGGCGCGCTCCTTCACCATCACGGTGTGGTCGGACATCCCGGGGACGTACGCGCCGCCGGCGGTGGAGTTGCCGAAGACCACGGCGATGGTGGGGATGCCTGCGGCGGAGAGCCGGGTGAGGTCGCGGAACAGCGCGCCGCCGGGTATGAAGATCTCCTTCTGGCTGGGCAGGTCGGCGCCGCCGGACTCGACCAGGTTGACCAGCGGGAGTCGGTTGCGCAGGGCGATCTCGTTGGCGCGCAGTGCCTTGCGCAGCGTCCACGGGTTGCTGGCGCCGCCGCGTACGGTGGCGTCGTTGGCGGTGATCACGCACTCGACGCCCTCGATCACCCCGATGCCGGTGACCGTGCCGGCGCCGACGGGGTGGTCGCTGCCCCAGGCGGCGAGCGGGGAGAGTTCGAGGAAGGGCGAGTCCGGGTCGACGAGCAGTTCGATCCGCTCGCGGGGCAGGAGCTTGCCGCGCGCCCGGTGCCGTTCGACGTACTTGGGGCCGCCGCCGGCCAGTGCCTTGGCGTGTTCGGTGTCCAGCTCGGCCAGTCTGGCGAGCATCGCGGCGCGGTGCTCGGCGTACTCCGGGCCGGCCGGGTCGAGCCGGGTGGGCAGGACGGTCACAGCAGGGCCTCCGGGATGTCGAGGTGGCGGGCGCGGAGCCACTCGCCGAGCGCCTTGGCCTGCGGGTCGAAGCGGGCCTGGGCGGCGACGCCCTCGCCGAGCAGCCCCTGGATGGTGAAGTTGACGGCGCGCAGGTTCGGCAGCAGGTGCCGGGTGATGGTCAACCCGGCCGTCTCCGGCAGCAGTTCGCGCAGCCGCTGGACGGTGAGGGTGTGCGCCAGCCAGCGCCAGCCGTCCTCGCCGCGGGCCCAGACGCCGAGGTTGGCGTCGCCGCCCTTGTCGCCGCTGCGGGCGCCGGCGACCAGCCCGAGCGGGGCCCGGCGGGTGGGTCCCGGTTCCAGGGGCCGCGGCAGCGCCGGGGGCGGGACGTCGGCGAGCTCGCGGGTGGCGGGGGCGGGCGGTACGGCGGTGCGGGTGCCGTCGGGCAGGACGGCGGTGTGGTCGACGGCCTTGGCGGCCACGTAGGCGGCCTCGAAGACGCCGTACGGTGCGCCCGGGCCGGGCAGCGCGGTGAGGTGGAAGCCGGGGTAGCTCGCCAGGCCGAGCTCCACGGCGGCCGCGCTGACGGCCCGTCCGACCCTGGCCTGGTCGGTGTCCCGGACGGTCAGCCGCAGCAGCGCGCTGGCCTCCTCCTCACTGCCCGCGTCGGGGTGGTCGGTGCGGGCGAGGGTCCAGCGCAGCTCGGCGGGGTGGTCCGGTGCGAGGGCCTGCTCCAGCTGGGTCCGTACCAGCGCGGCCTTGGCGTCGATGTCGAGGCCGGTGAGCACGAAGACGGCCTCGTTGCGCCAGCCGCCGAGCCGGTTGAGGCCGGTCTTGAGGGTGGGCGGCGGGGCTTCGCCGCGTACGCCGTCGATCCGGACCCGGTCGGGGCCCTCCTGGGTGAGCCGGACGGTGTCGAGCCGGGCGGTGACGTCCGGGCCGGCGTACCGGGGGCCGGCGGTCTCGTACAGCAGCTGGGCGGTGACGGTGCCGGTGGTGACGGCGCCGCCGGTGCCGGGGTGCTTGGTGATCACGCTGCTGCCGTCCGCGTGCAGCTCGGCGAGCGGGAACCCGGGCCGGGTGGCGTCGAGTTCGCCGAAGAAGGCGTAGTTGCCGCCGGTCGCCTGGGCGCCGCACTCCAGCACGTGTCCGGCGACGACCGCGCCGGCGAGCGCGTCCAGGTCCTGCGGGCCCCAGCCGAAGTGCGCGATGGCCGGGCCTGCGACCAGGGCCGCGTCGGTGACCCGCCCGGTGACCACGATGTCGGCGCCGGCGTTCAGGCACTCGGCGATACCGAACGCGCCGAGGTAGGCGTTGGCGGCGAGCAGCCCGGCGGGCCAGCCGAACTCCGCGGCCCGGGGCAGCAGGTCGTCGCCCTCGACGTGCCCGACGCGGGCGGCGAGTCCCTGACGTCCGGCCAGTTCACGGATGTCGGCTGCGAGTTTGGCGGGATTGAGGCCGCCGGCGTTGACCACCAGACGGACGCCCCCGTCGAGGGCGAGCCCCAGGCACTCCTCCAGCTGGCGCAGGAAGGTCTTGGCGTAACCGAGCCGCTGGTCCTTCAACCGGTCGCGGGCCAGGATGAGCATGGTCAGCTCGGCCAGGTAGTCGCCGGTCAGCACATCCAGCGGCCCACCGGTGAGCATCTCGCGGAAGGCCGCGAAGCGGTCCCCGTAGAACCCCGAAGCATTGCCGATCCGCAGCACCCTACGCCTCCCCTGCCGGTTTCCTTCGGGCAGCAGCGTGGCATCGGGAAGAAGAAAAAGCAATCATGCCTGCTTGTTTTGATGCGAGACCCACTCGGGGCGCGTCTCGCGCCCGGTGTGACCGGAATCGATAGGTGGCGGTTGGCGGCGCTAGATGGCGAGACGGCCGCGCTCGGCGCCGTGACCTGGTGTGACTGGGCACGCTACTTGTCGCCGACTGCGTCACTCGACGTGCGGTTCGGCGGCCAGGTCAGCACGACAACTGTCGCTGGATCAGCGAGGTATCTGACGGCTGGCTTCCGGCTTGCGAATCCTGGCCGGTTTGTGGTCTGGACCGCACAACCCGGGTGCGGTTTGCTCGTACACCGACCGGACCCACAGAGGGGGGCCGGAAGGAATCCGGGGGAAACACCATGACCCGCTCGATCAAGGCTCTCGCCGCGCTCGCCATGGCTGGGGCATCCATCTTCTGCGCGACCTCGCAGGCGTCCGCCGACCCGAACCCGAACAACCACGGCTCCGCCCCGCAATGGATCCAGCTGACCACCAGCCACTACGTGGGCGTCTACACCTCCCCCGACGCGGGATCCAGCAAGTACAACAACATGACCCTCCCGCCGAACAGCGGCTGGGTCTGGGCGGACTGCTGGGTGGCCGGGGGGTACGTCGGCAGTGACGGTGATGTCTGGTACCGCACCGAGGCCGTGTGGCAGTACGGCCAGTCGGTCGGTGTGGGGGTGACTTGGACGTTCGCACCGTACGTGGACGGCGCGACAATGTTCCATGTCGTGCCCGGTCTGCCCCACTGCTGAACCCAGCCTGTGGACACACAGCGGCCCCGCGTACCGTTCCCGGTGCGCGGGGCCGCTCGCATGCTGTAACGCTCGGCTTCGGCGGGGTGAGGCCCTTCATCAGCAATGCCCTACCGCGCATTCTGGACGACGGATTCCTCGCTGACACGACAGCCAGCCTGCTGCGTCACACCGGGGGATTCGCCGACGGCAGTGCGCTCCGGGGCGCTGAGTCGCCGACTATCGCTGCCAACTCCCGCCAACTACGACTGACCAGAAGTGCCGTGACCAGCGCAAACGCGGCGCTCGTCTCGCCACCTATCGCTGACGGTCACACCCGGTGTGACCGGAACCGATAGGTGGCGGTTGAAACCGATGGGTGGCGGCTCCACACTCCCGCCACACTGAGTGACTTGAGCCGGGCCACGATAGGTGGAACCTGGCCAGGCATGTTGGAACTACTGGAGGCGTATCGCAGTCCGGACAAGGTCGGCGACGGCTCTGGACCGGCTGTGCGGTGGCCAGGCGATCACGGTGGTGACTTTCGGCGCGTCCAGAACGGGCACGGCGGCGAGGTCACCGTGCAGTTGAGCTCGGCACGACTCCGGTGAGACCGCGCAGGCACGGCCGAGCGCGACGAGCTGCAACAACTGCGCGTGGTCGCGGACCTGCGGGCCGGGGCCGGGCGGGTAGGTGCCGTCGGGGTCGGGCCAGCGTGGCAGGGGCAGGCCGGGCAGCCCGGTGATGTCGGCCATGTGCACATAGGTCCGGACGGTGAGCGGATGCCCGGCCGGCAGGATCACGACCTGGCCCTCCGTGCTGAGCTCTTCGGTGTGGAACCCGGCCGTCGAGTCGAACGGCCGGTGCAGTAGCGCCACGTCGGCCCGGCCCTCGCGCAGAAGTCGTTCCTGCTCGGCCGGGCCGCACAGAATGACGTCGACGGGAACCGCGCCGGGTTCGGCGGCGTACGCGTCGAGCAGCTTCGCCAGCAGTTCGCTGGACGCGCTGGCTTTCGTGACCAGGACCAGGCCGGGACGGCCGGTCGCGGGCAGGGCGGCGCGGCGGGTCCGCCGCTCGGCGGCGTTGACCGCGTCGAGGGCCGCCCGGCCCTCGACCAGCAGCACCCAGCCGGCCTCGGTCAGCGTGACCGTGCGACTGGTCCGATCCAGCAGCGCTGTCCCGAGTCGACGTTCGAGCTGCCGGATCGCCCGTGACAAAGGCGGCTGGGTGATCCCGAGCCGCTGTGCGGCGCGCCCGAAGTGCAACTCTTCAGCGACGGCGACGAAGTACCGCAGTTCCCGGGTCTCCATGCCGCCACGGTATCCCGGATCAATACCTGGACAGTATCGTTGCCCACCCGATCGGTGTTGGACCCCGTCGGGGCCAGAGAGCAGCATGGTCCCCATGAGCGAACGAACGATTGCGCTGGTCACCGGCGCCAACAAGGGAATCGGCTACGAGATCGCTGCGAGCCTCGGCGCACTCGGCTGGGGTATCGGCGTCGGCGCCCGCGACGAACAGCGCCGCAACGCCGCGGTGGACAGACTGCGCGCGGCCGGCGTCGAGGCATTCGGCGTACCCCTGGACGTGACCGACGACGCGAGCGCGACCGCCGCCGCACGGCTGATCGAGGAACAGGCCGGACGCCTCGACGTGCTCGTCAACAACGCCGCCATCACCGGCGGCATGCCCCAGGAACCCACCCGGGTCGATCCCGCCACCGTCCGGACGGTCGTGGAGACCAACGTGATCGGCGTCATTCGCGTCACCAATGCGATGCTGCCGCTGCTGCACCGCTCCGCCGCACCACGGATCGTGAACATGTCCAGCAGCGTCGGCTCCCTCGCCCGGCAGTCAGGACCCGCTGCCGAGCAGACTGCAGGTCCGGTGTCCGTGGCGTACGCGCCGTCGAAGGCGTTCCTGAACGCCGTCACCCTTCAGTACGCCCGGGAGCTGAGCGGCACGAACATCCTGATCAACGTCGGTTGCCCCGGCTACGTCGCGACCGACCTCAACGGCTTCCGCGGCGTGCGCACCCCCGAACAGGGCGCGGCGATCGCCATCAAACTCGCGACCCTGCCCGACGACGGCCCGACTGGACAGTTCTTCAACGACGCTGGCGTAGTTCCCTGGTGATGTGCAGGACCGTCATCGCCCGCCGGGGTTTGCTGCTTCGCCCGCGCGTCTCGAACAGGTTCACCAACTGCGGCAGCCGCCGCGGTAAACGCTCCGGCGCCCAGGGCACCGCTCCGCACCTCAACTGGTTCCAACATGAACGGCAATTCACCCCTGGTTGCGAGAAGCGTGACCAAATGGTTCTGACAAGCGTGTCCCACGAGGCCCAAACCGCCAGCTCGCCACTCCCTCGTGGTTCCAACTACCGCGTCCCGGCTCATGACTGTGACTCGGCAGGCTCACTGTCGAGTCAGCATGGGATCTGTCATCCAGAGCGGGCTACGGCCCTAAATGATCAGACGCCCGCCGGGGTCCGGGTCTGTCCAGGCAGCGAATGGGGTCTCGCCCCTTGCTTCGAGCCGCCATTGACCAAGAACCCGACGTTGATCAGCCCCGGATGGCCCCAGCACGCGGTCCTGGACCATCTCCACACCCCGGAAGGAAACGGCTTCTGGGGAACCCTGCGGAAGATCCTCGACGACTACACCCAGCAGCTGACACAGAAGATCGATGCAACCATCGCCTAAGCGCTCGTCTCACTCTCCGTAATCGATAGCCGTGGCGACCGCCAACTCTCGCTTCCAGAAACCGCCAACCACCACTTCCAGCCGACGCAGCCACCTGCACGCACCGCAGACCTGCCCGCCAACTACAACTTCCAGTCACAAGACCGGAATCGATCGTTGGCCACGCGCACTGCAGTCACAGCGAGTAGGTGCAGCCACAGCTTTTGGTTGACACAAGCCAGCCGTGGTTGGCACCGCTCGCGCCGGCCAACTGCCGAGACCACGAGGCGGGTTGTGGGCGCGGGTGCACTGGCGGCGCCCGCAGGCGCCAAGGCCGGAACGCGGAGCCCTACCGGCGCCGGCTCTGGCACATCAAAGACCAGCAGGAGACGGGCGGCCGTGTCCGCCCGGGCCCTCGACGGCTCGCCGCCAACCGTGACGAGCTCGTTGGGCTGCCGCCTGGCGCACCTAGAAGTCCACCTCGCGTCGTAACGGGGGCGCCGGGCAGCCGCCTCCGGCCCTCCAGCGGCCCCACCATCGAAGGCACATCGGCCATCTCCCATCGCCGAGCACGACTTGATCACACGATCCCTCCCGCGGTGACAACGGCACCGTGTCCGTCAGGGACACCCGCCGATCACACGGGGCAGGGCAGCGACTTCCGAAGAGGGAGGCACTCTCCGGCGGCACTCTGGTGTCGCTGGAGCAACTCTGACACCATCTCAGTCGAGATGAACAGACAGTGGGCGAATGGTTCATCTCAGCTGCATCAACGTAGTCGTAGACCGTCGAGAAGATTTGAGGCTGGCATTGAAGACCTTACGGAACCACATCCCGAATCTGGTGACGGTCGTGTTGTTGTTGCTGGGCATGATGACCGCCGCAACTGCGCAAGCACAGGCGGCCCCGCAGCAGCTCGCCGCCAGCACGACCATATGTTCCAACTCCCCCATCCCGACAGGATGGGTCATCACAAGCTCATACAGCAGCTGGGGCTGTCCCGGCACCGGAGTCTCGTACACCATCACCGATTCGAGCACGCTGACCAGCATCGCCGTCTGCTCCATGTCCCCCATCCCGACGGGGTGGGTCGTCACATGGTCCTACAGCAGCAACAACTGTGCCGGCACCGGCGTCGGCTACAACATCAACAACACCGCCAACCAGACCAGCATGGGCGTCTGCTCCATGTCCCCCATCCCGACGGGGTGGGTCGTCACATGGTCCTACAGCAGCAACAGCTGCGCCGGCACCGGCGTCGGCTACAACATCAACAACACCGCCAACCAGACCAGCATGGGCGTCTGCTCCATGTCCCCCATCCCGACGGGGTGGGTCGT
>NZ_JBITGZ010000010.1:161237-251256 GCF_044457565.1 Kitasatospora sp. NPDC050543
CACAAGGTCGTACAGCACCAACAGCTGCTACGGCAGCGGCGTCGCCTACTCCATCCGCAAGGCCTGACCGGCCGCCGCCGGCTCGGCTCGATTCCCATGAAGCGTTGGGGAAACGATCCGGTCCAGGGGCTTGTGGGACCTGGCGCTTGCCCTACGCAACGTCCAGTAGGGCAAGCGCGAAGGCGTCGCCGCAGGGGGCGCGGCCTTCATGAGGCCGCGCCCACATGCTTGCGATGTGCCGGTTCGGCACCAGAAGCCGTATCTCAACGATCTTGGAACGGGTCGGTCCGAACAGGGTTCCCGGTCGGGTGATCTTCCGGTCGTACGCCATGAAGGCAGGGCCTCTCGGCAGCTGGGGAGTGCGACCCATCACCGAGCTCCAGGGGGCCCTGTTGTCGTTGTTGTACACACCCGCAGCCGCACAACACCTCTTCGACCTCATCGCGGCATCCGGGGAAACGCTAAGCGCCGAGTCACCTCTCACGGCTGTCGCACATGTTCCACACAGAGAATCGCCCCCTGGGCCAAAGCTGCCCACACGCTTGACGGAGAACATTGAGGCACCCCCTCGTGCCGACCCGAGAGCACCGTTCACATGCGCCCCGGCTGCCATGGAAGGCTCCCGCAGTGGCGACTGGCGCCTTCAACTACGGGGGCACTTCAGCGGCCCCGCCAACCAGGACCGCCCCCAAGACTCCAGTGTCCAAGTCGTCGAGGCCGCCGGCCGGCGGAGAGGCCGGGCCGACGGTGATCGCGTAGCACTCGTCCGCTCCCGCACACCGCACCAATACCCGCGCCAGCCCGTCCGGGCGGAGCTCGGTGCGTACGGTCACCTCGCCGGTGATGCCGCCGGCCTCCGCTCGGCGAGTGGGTGGGGCTCCATGGCAACCTGAGGTCCGTCGCGCGCAGGGGAGCGCCACAGCACGCACCGCCTCCCTAGGGGCAAGATCGGGTGTGAGATGCGGCCACAACCTCGACGCGGCCCTGCCCGTACGGGCCCCGGCCGGCGTCACCGCTCCCCCGCCCCCGGCCGGAGCGAGCACCGGGCGGCCGGTCCGCCGAGCAGGGACGGCGGCCGCAGGCTCGGCTGGCCGGCCAGGCGTGCGTCAGCTCACCGCCTGCTTCACGAGCGCCGCGATGCGCGCCTCCACCTCGGCCGTCACCTCGGTCAGGGCGAACCCGGCCGCCCACATCGTGCCCTCGTCCAGCTTCGCCTGGTCGCTGAACCCGAGCGTCGCGTAGCGCGCCTTGAACTTCTCCGCGCTCTGGAAGAAGCAGACGACCTTGCCGTCCAGCGCGTACGCGGGCATCCCGTACCAGAGCTTCGGCGCGAGCACCGGGGCGTTGGCCGTGATGACGGCATGGACGCGCTCGGCCATGATCCGGTCCGAGTCCTGCATCTCGGCGATCTTCGCGAGCACGTCCCGCTCGGCCTCCGCCGCCTTGTCGGCGCGCGAGGCGCGGCGCGCGGCCGTCCTCAGCTCCTGGGCGTGATCCTTCATCGCGGCCCGCTCCTCAGCCGTGAATCCCTCGTGCCCACTGCTGTCGGTGTTGCCCATGGCAGATCTCCCCTTGAGGATCTCGATGTGCAGGATCTTGAGAGGGACCATATCGCGGCCCACCGACACCCGGGCCCGTCAACGACCGCTCCACGCAACGATCATGAGCCACCGCAGCCCCGGCGCGCGAACCCCGGGCATCGGACATCAGCCACGGCCATGGGCCATGGGACACCGGTTCGACAGGATGACGTCGGCAAGGCCGGGCGCCGCGAATCCCCGGCAGCCCGGAGGCCCTCTCCCCGGCATACCCGCAGATGTGTAATGTCACATGCCATGAAATCCACGACCCGGGCCTTACCGGCCTTCATCGCCATGCTCGGCCTGAGCGCCCTGCTCGGCGCCTCCCCCGCCCACGCGGAGAGCGGCTGCCTGACCGCACCGCCCGCCCCGGGCGTGGAGCAGTCCCGCCTCGCCGATCCCCGGACGGGTCAACTCATCGAGCGCGGCGGCCTGCTGAGCTTCACCCAGCGCTTCCCCGCCGCACTCTGCACCGCCCGCACGGCCCGCGAGGCCGAGGCGCTGCTGGACGCCTGGGGCTCGGCGCTGTGGCAGTCGGCCGTCAACCGGGCCCAGCAGCGGCGCCCCAGCGACGGCCTACCCCCCGGCGACGGCCTGGCCCCGGGCGACGACCGCCCACTGTACTGGGCCCGGCTCACCATGGACACCCAACTCGCCTGCTGGCAGCCGCCGTTCACCATCGACCCGGACGCCCTGCGGGCCCGCTTCGAGGACGCCTCCCGCGGCCTGACCGCCAACCGCTTCAGCACCACGCCGGGCCTGCGCCGGGTGTTCATCAGCGGCTTCGACCCGTTCGGCCTGGACGGCGACCTCCGCACCGCCAACCCCTCCGGTTCGGCGGCGCTCACCCTCAACGGGCGGCGCGTCACCCTGGCCGACGGCGCGACAGCCGAGATCCGCGCCGTCGTCCTGCCCGTGCGGTACGCCGACTTCGACCGCGGCATCGTCGAGCGGGCCTTCGGGCCCCGGATGACGGCGGGTCCGCAGGCCGCCGACCGGATCACCACCATCAGCCAGGGCTACCCCGGGATCTTCACCCTGGAGGCCTGGGCCGGCCGCGCCCGCTCGGCCGACCCGTACCCCGACAACGAGGGCGCACTCTCCGGCGGGACGTACGGCCACCCCGTGGTCGCGCCCGGGATGGGCCCCGGCGCGGAGTTCATCCCGACCACGCTGCCCGTCGCCGCCATGACCGCCGCCACCCGGACGCCGTACCCCGTCCTGCTGAACACCGAGGTCACCGAGATCCCGGCCGGGCAGAGCGACCCGGTGGACCGCGCGGACGGGCCGACCCCGGGCTCGCGCGCGGTGGCCGGCGGGGGCGGTGGGTACCTATCGAACGAGGTGGCCTACCGCAGCAACCGGCTCCGCCTGGAACTCGCCCCCGCCATGCCCGGCGGCCACCTCCACACCCCGGTGCTCACCGGCCTGCCCGCCGACCGGACCCGCCTCAGCGGCCCCGAGTTCGAGCGCAACGAGGCCGCGATCACCGCCGAGATCCTCACCCTGCTCTCGGCGGACTGAGGCCGTCCGGCACCGCCGTCAACGGGCCCGGGCCGCGACCTGCCGGGGCGCCACGCGCCGGCAGGTGGCACGTGCGGCGTCAGTCCGCAGACAGCCGGCTTGCTCCGGGGGAACGAACCGCAACTCGGCGCGGGGGGAGGGCCCACGGCCGACCTCTGCCACCCGACGCGCCACCGGCGGGAGATCGGCGCCCGCCTCCCCCCTCGGCCCGACGGCCCGGCCCGGGCTCAGACGGACTCAACGCGTTCCACGATCTGCTCGCACAGTTCGTGGGTGCGCAGGGCGTCCCGCGCGGAGAGGGTCCGGCCCGCCCGGACGGCGTCCAGGAAGGCGACCACGATCTGCTCGATGCCGCGCTGGCGGGCGACGGAGACCCAGTCTCCCCGGCGGCGGATCGTGGGCTGGCCCCGGTGGTCGATCACCTCGGCGAGGTTGACCACCGCACGCTTGGAGTCGCCGCCGGACACCTCCAGCACCTCCTCCGTGGAGCCGGAGACCCGGTTCATGATGCCGAGCGCGGTGAAGCCGTCCCCGGCGAGGGTCAGCACCAGATGCTCCAGCAGCCCGTGGCGGATGCGCGAGCGGACGTCGACGTGCTCGATCTCGCCGGGGACGAGGAAGCGCAGGGTGTCGACGACGTGGATGAAGTCGTCGAAGACGACCGAGCGGACGGCCTCCGGCAGGCCCTCGCGGTTCTTCTGCAGCACGATCAGGTCCCTCGGCCGCTCCTTGGCCTGCTGGTACCCGGGCGCGTGCCGGCGGTTGAAGCCGACCAGCAGCGAGCGGCCGGTCCGCTCGGCGAGCTCGACCAGGTGGCGGGCGCCCTCCAGGTGCTGGTCCAGGGGCTTGTCCACGTAGACGTCGATCCCGGCGGTGAGCAGCCGCTCGACGATCGGCACGTGCTGGTCCGTGGCGGCGTGCACGAAGGCGGCCCGCACGCCGCTGTCGATCAGCGCGCCGAGATCGGTGTAGCGGTGGGGGATGCGGTAGGTGTCGCCGATGCGGTCGAGCTTGGCCCGGTCACGGGTCATCAGCCGCAGGTCCAGGCCCGGCTGCGCGGTGAGCACCGGGAGGTACGCCTTCTGCGCGATGTCACCGAGGCCGATCACGGCCACGGCCGTGGCGGCCGGCTCTTCCAGCATCTGACTGTCGCTCATCCCAGGGCTCCTGCGAGGGTGGGTGGCCGTCCGCTGCTGCGCGGACGCCGGGCCTTCGGCAGCATATGTCAAGACCTCGCCCGCCCCGCCGCCTCCGTCCGCGCCACCTGCGGTTACGCCGCCGAGGCCCCCGCCGCCGCCTCCGCCAGCGCCTTCAGCACCGGCCTGATCAGCGGGTGCCCCTCGGCCCCGCTGCGGACGGCCGCGAACACCTTGCGGGTGGCGAGCGCACTGTCCACCGGCCGCACGGCGACCCGGGAGAGATCGACCCCGAGCAGCGCCGAGCGCGGTACCAGTGCCACCCCCGCCCCGGCCGAGGCGAGGGCGACGACGGCCCGGAAGTCGTCCGAGGAGTGCACCAGCCGGGGCTGGAACCCGGCGTACTCGCAGGCGAGCAGGACGACGTCGTGGCACGGGTTGCCCGGGTAGGGGCCGATCCACGGCTCGTCGGCGAGATCCGCCACGGCGATCGGCCCCTGCCCCGCGGCCAGCGGGTGGCCCAGGGGCAGGACGGCCTCGAAGGGCTCGGCGTACAGCGGGACGCGGGTCAGCCGCTGGTCGTCCGCGCGGGGGGCGCCGCGGTACTCGACGGCGACGGCGAGGTCGGCCTGCCCGTCCAGCAGCATCGGCAGGCTGGCGTCCCCCTCGGCGTCCAGCACCTTCAGCCGTACGCCGGGGGCGCCGACGGCGAGCGCGGTGATCGCCGGGGCCAGGACGAGCGCGATGCCGGTGGCGAAGGACGCGACGGTCACCTCGCCGCAGACGCCCGCGCTGTACGCGGCGAGGTCGGCCTCGGCGCGCTCCAGCTGGGCGAGCACGGCGTCGGCGTGGCCGAGCAGGATCTCCCCGGCGGCGGTCAGGCGCACCCCGCGGCCCTCGCGGGCGAGCAGGTTGTGGCCGGTCTCCTGCTCCAGGGCGGCCAGCTGCTGGGAGACCGCGGAGGGCGTCAGGTAGAGGGCGGCCGCCGCCGCGGTCACCGTGCGGTGGTCCGCCACAGCCCGCAGGGTCCGCAGCCGTCTTGCGTCGATCACATGCCAATTCTGCCAGTGCCGGCTGCCACTCCCGCCCGCCCGTCGACCGGGCCCGCGTACGGCAGACCCCGCGCACCGGAATCCGGACCGGCCGACTTCCCACTCACTCTCCGCGCCGGATGCTGGAAACCCCGCGGGTCGCCCGGTTCCGGGCGGGCGGCCCGCGGGGTGGTCGGGTGCGCCCGGGGGGTTACTCCCCCAGGGCGGCGCGGGCGTCGATGAAGGCCGCCACGGCGCGCTCGACGTCCTCGGTGGAGTGCGCGGCCGAGAGCTGGACGCGGATGCGGGCCTGGCCGTGCGGGACGACCGGGAAGGAGAAGCCGATCACGTACACACCACGCTCCAGCAGCAGCTCGGCGAGGCGGCCGGCCTTGGCGGCGTCCCCGATCATGACCGGCGCGATCGGGTGGTCGCCCGGCAGGATCTCGAACCCGGCCTCGGTCATCTTCGAACGGAACAGCGCCGTGTTGGCGGCGAGCCGCTCCCGCAGCTCGTTGGACTGCTCGACCAGGTCGAGGACCTTGAGCGAGGCGGCCGCGATCACCGGCGCCAGCGAGTTGGAGAACAGGTACGGGCGCGAGCGCTGGCGCAGCAGCGCGACGATCTCCGCGCGCGCCGCCACGTAGCCGCCGGACGCGCCGCCCAGCGCCTTGCCCAGCGTTCCGGTGATGATGTCGACCCGGTCCATCACCCCGTGCAGCTCCGGGGTGCCGCGCCCGCCGGGGCCGACGAAGCCGACGGCGTGCGAGTCGTCGACCATGACCATCGCGTTGTAGCGGTCGGCCAGGTCGCAGATCTCGCGCAGCGGGGCGACGTACCCGTCCATCGAGAACACGCCGTCGGTGACGATCAGGCGGCGCCGGGCGTCCTGGGTCTCCTTGAGCTGCTGCTCCAGGTCGGCCAGATCGCGGTTGGCGTAGCGGTGGCGGCGGGCCTTGCACAGCCGGATGCCGTCGATGATGCTCGCGTGGTTGAGGGCATCGGAGATGACGGCGTCGCGCTCGTCGAGCAGGGTCTCGAAGACGCCGCCGTTGGCGTCGAAGCAGGAGGAGTACAGGATGGTGTCCTCCTGGCCGAGGAAGGCCGAGAGGCGGTCCTCCAGCTGCTTGTGGACGTCCTGGGTGCCGCAGATGAAGCGCACCGAGGCCATGCCGTAGCCCCAGCGGTCCAGCGCGTCCTTGGCGGCGGCGAGGACGTCGGGGTGGTCGGCGAGGCCGAGGTAGTTGTTGGCGCAGAAGTTGAGCACCTCTCCGGGGTGCCCGCCCGCCGTGACGGTGACGGCGGCACTCTGCGGGGTGCCGATCACGCGCTCGGGCTTGAAGAGGCCGGCCTCGCGGATCTCTTCGAGGGTGGCGGCGAGGTCGTCGCGCACGGAGTCGAACACAGGGTCTCCTAGCAGAGGGCAGACAGGTCGGGCGGATCGGGCGTGGCAGGCGGCCCGGGCGGGCCCAGGGGCTCCGGGCTCCGGACGGGTCAGGCCGTCCAGTCGAGGATGATCTTGCCGCAGCGTCCGGAGGCGGCCTCGTCGAAGGCGGCCTCGAAGTCGGTGGCGGCGTAGCGGCCGGTGATCACGGGGCTGAGGTCGAGCCCGCCCTCCAGCAGCACCGACATCGCGTACCAGGTCTCGAACATCTCGCGGCCGTAGATGCCCTTGATGGTGATCATCGAGGTGACGATCCGCGCCCAGTCCACCGGGAAGTCCTCGGCGGGCAGGCCCAGCATGGCGATCTTGCCGCCGTGGGTGAGGTTGGCGATCATCGACTGCATCGCCTCGGGGCGCCCGGACATCTCCAGGCCCACGTCGAAGCCCTCGCGCAGGCCGAGCTTCTGCTGGCCCTCCTCGATGGTGTGCTCGGCGACGTTCAGCGCCAGCGTGACGCCCACCTCGCGGGCCAGCTCCAGCCGGTACGGGCTGACGTCGGTGATCATCACGTTCCGGGCACCGGCGTGCTTGGCCACTGCGGCGGCCATGATGCCGATCGGGCCGGCGCCGGTGATCAGCACGTCCTCGCCGACCAGCGGGAAGGAGAGCGCGGTGTGCACCGCGTTGCCGAACGGGTCGAAGATCGCGGCCACGTCCAGGTCGACCGGCACCCGGTGCACCCAGACGTTGGCGGCGGGCAGCGCCACGTACTCGGCGAACGCACCGTCGCGCCCGACGCCCAGGCCTACGGTGTTGCGGCACAGGTGGCGGCGGCCGGCCAGGCAGTTGCGGCACTTGCCGCAGACCAGGTGGCCCTCACCGCTGACCAGGTCGCCGATGCTGATGTCCGCGACGGCGGAACCGATCTCGGCGACCTCGCCGACGAACTCGTGACCGAGGGTCAACGGGGTGCTGATCGTCTGCTGCGCCCAGCCGTCCCAGTTGCGGATGTGCAGGTCGGTGCCGCAGATCCCGGTGCGCAGCACCTTGATCAGCACCTCGCCGGGGCCGATGGCCGGCTTCGGGACGTCCATCAGCCAGAGTCCCGGCTCGGCCTTCTGCTTGACGAGTGCCTTCACTGCGGCGGCTCCTGACGCACGAGGGGAACCGACCTGGTGTGGGCAGGCCGGGCGGCGCCCGGCGGGGCCGCCGCTCGCGCGCCGCACCGTACCGGGCACCTGCAATCTGCCTGGTGGGGAGGGGTGCGGTCCATCGAGGAATTCTTAAGGGCCGCCACAGCTGGGCTTCACGATCCTGCCCGAGCCGGGGCCGCCCGGCCCCGGCGGCGTGCCGGGCACCACCCGTACGGGGGAGGCCGCGGCCGCGCCGGGGGCTCGGCGGGGCTCAGGCGCGGCCGGCGGCCTTCTGGGTGCGGCGGGAGAGGGAGTCGATCACGACGGCCGCGAGCAGCACCGCACCGGTGATCATGAACTGGATGGCGTTGCTGACGCCCAGGATGTTCATACCGGACTGGATCGAGCCGATCACCAGCGCGCCGAGCAGCGCCGACCAGGCCGAGCCGCGGCCGCCGAAGAGGCTGGTGCCGCCGATGACCGCGGCCGCGATGCAGTTCATCAGCAGGTTGCCGCCGCCGGAGGTCTGGCTGGCGGACTGGATCTGCGCCGCCAGGAAGAGGCCGCCGACCGCGGCCATGGTGGAGCAGATCATGAACACCGAGATCCGGATCCAGGAGACGTTCAGACCCGCCCGGCGGGCACCCTCGATGTTGCCGCCCAGCGCGAAGATCTGCCGGCCGTACGCGGTGCGGCGCAGCACGAAGTCGAGCACCACGATGAAGATCAGGAAGATCAGCAGCGCCAGCGGCAGGCCCTTGTACTGGTTGAGGGTGTACGCGACGACGAAGCCCACCACGGCAAGCGCGATCGTGCGCAGTGCGATGTCGGCCGGCGGCCGGTAGGGGACGTCGGCCTTGCGGCGCCGGTTGGCGTCGAACAGGGCTCCGGCCAGGTAGATCAGCACGCCGGCCGCCGCGACCGCGTAGGCCACGATGGTCTGGCCGTAGATGGTGGTGTACAGCCGGGAGACGATGTCCTTGCCGGAGAGGTTGACGGTGCCGCTGGCGCCGAGCACCTGGAGCATCAGGCCGTTCCAGGCGAGGTTGCCGGCGAGGGTGACGACGAAGGCCGGCACACCGACCTTGGCGAAGAACAGGCCCTGGATCAGACCGACGATCGCGCCGCTGGCGAGCGCGGCGATCAGGGCGACCCACTCGTTGACGCCATGGGTCACGTTCATCACCGCGAAGATGGCCGCGCACAGGCCACTGACCGAGCCGACCGACAGGTCGATCTCGCCGAGCAGCAGTACGAAGACGACACCGATCGCGATCATGCCGGTGCCGACGATCTGCTGCGAGAGGTTGGAGAGGTTCTGGGCGGAGAGGAAGCTGCTGTCGAGGCTGCCGAAGACGGCCCAGATGATGATCAGGGCCAGGATGACGGGCAGCGAGCCGAGTTCGCCGCTGCCCAGGCGGCGCTTGAACTCGCCTAGGTAGCCGGTGATGCCGCCCTGCTGGACGATCAGTCGCGGGTCGACGGCGGGGGTGGCGTCGTGCGCGACCTCGACGGGGGCGTTGACGCCGCCCTTGGGCATGCTGTCCTCGGGGAGCGGCTTGTGCCGGAATTTGCCCGGCTCCTCCCCCTGGCCGGGCGTGTTGCTGGGGCTGCTCACTGGTTGCCCTCCGTACCACGGGCCTGACGGCGGGTCACGGCATTGTCCGTGGCGCCGGTGATGGCGGAGATGATCTCTTCCTGGGTGGTGCTGCGACGCTCGAAGACGCCGTTGTTGCGGCCCAGGCGCAGGACCGCGATCCGGTCGGCGACGGCCATGACGTCGGCCATGTTGTGGCTGATCAGGATCACTCCCAGGCCTTGGTCGCGCAGTCGCTCGACCAGGTCCAGGACCTGCGCGGTCTGCTCGACGCCGAGGGCGGCGGTCGGCTCGTCGAGCATGACCACCTTCGGCGAGCCGATCAGAGAACGGGCGATGGCCACGGTCTGGCGCTGGCCGCCGGAGAGCGAGGCGATCGGGATCCGGACGCTGGGGATGCGGATGGAGAGGGTCTGCAGCAGGGTGCGCGAGCGCTTCTCCATCCCGACCTCGTCCAGCACGGTGAAGTGGCGCAGTTCGCGCCCGAGGAAGAGGTTGGCGACGACGTCGAGGTTGTCGCAGAGCGCGAGGTCCTGGTAGACGGTCGCGATGCCCAGCTGCTGGGCGTCCTGCGGCCGGTGGATGGTGACCGGCCGGCCCTCCCACTCGATGGTGCCGTCGTCCGGCTGGTGCACCCCGGCGATCGCCTTGACCAGCGTGGACTTCCCGGCGCCGTTGTCACCGACCAACGCCACCACCTCGCCCGTGCGGACCTCCAGCTCGATGTCGGTGAGCGCCTGGACGGCGCCGAACCGCTTGGAGACCCCGCGAAGCGCCAGTACGGTTGCGCCTTCCACGGAAACCAACTCCCTCTCTCCGATGCTGTCCCGACCGGAGCCCGCGCCGCCACCCGAGCGGGCGGCGGCGCACGGCGCGTGCGGCTACGAGATCCCGGCCTGCTGGCAGGCGGCGGCGTAGTCGGGGGTGCAGATCTGCTGCGGGGTGTACAGCCCGTCGGCGATCACGGTGGTCTTGATGTTGTCCTTGTTCACCACGATCGGGGTGATCAGGTTGGCGGGCACCGACTGGCCGCTGCCGCTCTTGGCGGTGGTCGGCGTCGCCGAGGGGGACGGGCTCTTGCCCGTGGCGTAGGCGATGGCCGACTCGGCGGCCGACTCGGCCTCCGGCTTGTAGGGCTTGTAGATCGTCATCGTCTGGGTGTTGACCAGGATCCGCTGGATGGCGTCCAGCTGGGCGTCCTGGCCGGTCAGCGGGGTGCCGCTGATGTTGGCGGCCTTCAGCGCGGTCGCGATGCCGGCGGCCATGCCGTCGTTGGCGGAGTAGACGCCGACCACGTTCGGGGCGCCGATCGCGGTGATGCCCGCGGCGGCCTCCTGGTTGGCGTTGTTCGGGTCCCAGTTGGGCGTGTCGTACTCCTTGCCGATCGTCAGCTTGCCGTCGATCGCGCTGTGCGCACCGGCCTTGAACTCCGCCGCGTTCGGGTCGGTGGGCGAGCCGTTGATCATGATGATCTGGCCCGCGCTGGCCTTGTCACCCACCGCGGCCACCAGGGCCTGCCCCTGGAGCTCGCCGACCTTGTGGTTGTCGAAGGACACGTAGGCGTCCACCGGCCCCTGCGCCAGCCGGTCGTAGGCGATCACCTTCACGCCCGCGTCATGGGCCTTCTGCACCGAGGACTGGATGGACTTGGCGTCGACCGCGTCCAGGATCAGCACCTTGTCGCCCTTGGTGAGCGCGGTGTCGACCTGGGTCTGCTGCTGCGTCGCGTCCTGGTTGGCGTTGTAGTAGTCGATCTGCGCGTTCGGCGCCAGTTCCTTGATCTTCGCCTCGATCAGTGGCCGGTCGAACTGCTCGTACCGGGTGGTCTTGGTCTCCGGCAGCAGCAGACCGATCTTCACCGCGCCGGCCGCCGTGCCGCTGGCGTTGGAACCGGAGGAGGTGGAACCGGTCGACTGTTTGGCGCTGCCGCACGACGCCATGCCGACGACGACGGAGACTGCTGTGGTCGCAATGAGGATGCGACGGACACCGAGCTTCACAGGAATGCCTGCCTCTCAGACTCGCGTTCACCCCCGTGACCGAGTCTGGAAGACCTCCGGGGACACCGCGATCGCTGCTGAGCTGAACGTGTGGTGCGCCCGGCGGGTCCGTCAGCGAGGCGGTCGAGCGGTCCGCCGGACAGGTCGGCCCGAGGGGTCGGCCGCACAGGTAGGCCCGGGAGGTCAGCCCGAGTCGGCCCGGCGGGTCAGCCCGCGCCGAGCAGTTCGGAGAGGTCGTAGGAGACCGGCTCCTCCAGCTGCCCGTAGCCACAGCCGGCCGGCGTGCGGTCCGGCCGCCAGCGGCGGAACTGGACGGTGTGCCGGAAGCGGGTGCCCTCCATGTGGTCGTACGCCACCTCGCAGACCCGCTCGGGGCGCAGCGCCAGCCAGGAGAGGTCCTTGCCGCCGGTCCAGCGGCTCGTGGCGCCGGGCAGCCGGGCGGTGGCGTGCGCCTCCTCCTGCGCCCAGGCCGCCCAGGGATGGCCCGCCGGATCGTCCATCCGCAGCGGTGCCAGTTCCTCGGCGAGCTCGCGCCGGCGGGCCATCGGGAAGGCCGCGCAGACGCCCACGTGCTGGAGCGCGCCCTGCTCGTCGTACAGGCCGAGCAGCAGCGAGCCGACCACCGGACCGCTCTTGTGCTCGCGGTAGCCCGCCACCACGCAGTCGGCGGTGCGCTCGTGTTTCACCTTGAACATGGTCCGCTCCCCCGGCCGGTACGGCTGGTCGAGCGGTTTGGCGACCACGCCGTCCAGCCCGGCGCCCTCGTACTGCGAGAACCAGCCGCGCGCCTGCTCGCGGTCGGTGCTGGCCGGCGCGATGTGGACGGGGGCGCGGGCGCCGCCCAGGGCCCCCAGCAGGGCGGTCCGGCGCGCCTCCAGCGGCTCCTCCAGCAGGGACGCCGACCCCAGGGCCAGCAGGTCGAAGGCGACGAAGGAGGCGGGGGTGCGCTCGGCGAGGGTGCGGACCCGGGACGCGGCCGGGTGGATCCGCTCCAGCAGCTCCTCGAAGCGCAGCCGCCCCCCGCGGGCGATCACGATCTCGCCGTCCAGCACGCAGCGGGGCGGCAGCTCGGCCAGGAAGGCCGCCACCAGTTCGGGGAAGTACCGGGTGAGCGGCTTGCCGGTGCGGCTGCCGATCTCCACCTCGTCGCCGTCGCGGAAGACGATCGCGCGGAAGCCGTCCCACTTGGCCTCGTACTGCATGCCCGGCGGGATCTCGGCGACGGCCCTGGCCAGCATCGGCGCCAGCGGCGGCATCACGGGCAGGTCCATGCCTCCGATGGTGCCGCCCGCCGCGCCGGGGCGCGCGCCGGGGCCGACCGCCCTAGCGTGGGTGCATGGCCACAGCCGTGGAACTGGATGTCGCCGGGCGCAGCGTACGGCTGTCGAACCCGGACAAGGTGTACTTCCCCGAGCGCGGGTTCACCAAGATGGACGTCGCGCAGTACTACCTCGCGGTCGCCGACGGGGTGCTGCGCGGGCTGCGGGATCGCCCGACCACCCTGCAACGCTTCCCCGACGGGGTGAACGGCGAGTTCTTCTACCAGAAGCGCGCACCCAAGGGCCTGCCGGAATGGCTGCCCACCGCGCGGATCGCCTTCCCCAGCGGCAGGTCCGCGGACGAGATCTGCCCGACCGAACCGGCGGCGGTGCTCTGGGCCGCCAACCTCGGCTGCCTGACCTTCCACCCCTGGCCGGTGCGCCGCACGGACACCGAGCACCCGGACGAGCTGCGCATCGACCTCGACCCACAGCCCGGCACCGACTTCCACGACGCCGTACGGGCCGCGCACGAGCTGCGCCAGCTGCTGGAGGAGTACGGGCTGCAGGGCTGGCCCAAGACCTCCGGCGGTCGGGGCCTGCACGTCTACGTACCGGTGGAGCCGCGCTGGACGTTCACCGACGCCCGGCACGCCGTGATCGCGCTCGGCCGGGCGCTGGAGCAGCGGATGCCGGGCAAGGTCACCACCGCGTGGTGGAAGGAGGAGCGCGGCGAGAAGATCTTCGTCGACTACAACCAGATGGCCCGCGACCGCACCATCGCTTCGGCGTACTCGGTGCGGGCCCGGCCGCGCGCCACGGTGTCCACGCCGCTGCGCTGGGAGGAGCTGGACGCGGCCACGCCCGAGGACTTCGACCTGGGGACGGTGCCCGCCCGCTTCGCCGAGCTGGGCGACCTGAACGCCGGGATGGACGGGCGGGCCTTCTCGCTGGAACCCCTGCTGGAGCTGGCGGAGCGCCAGCAGCGCGACGAGGGGCTGGGCGAGATGCCGTACCCGCCGGACCACCCCAAGGCGGCCGGCGAGCCGACCCGGGTGCAGCCCAGCCGGGCCCGCAAGCACTGAACCGGGCCCGGCGGCCGCCCGGGTGCGTGATCATCGGGTGCCCGGGGGCGTTCTCGCCGGCGGCGGCGTCGTACGGGGGCGGCGCATGATCGTCCGGCGGAGGGGCCTCGTAGGCTGTCCGGGACCCGCCCTTCGGGGGCGGCATCCTTCGGGGAGGAATCGGGCATGGGACGGCGCGGACTGCGGGAGATCCTGGACGACGCGGCGGGCGGGATCTTCCCGCCGTCCGACGGCACGGTGACGGTGGTGCCGCAGCCCTCGGCGCGTGAGGTCGGCGTGATGTCGTTCAGCGCGCACGCCGTGGTCTTCACCGACGAGGACCCCGCCTGGGTGCGCGAGATCCTGGCCGGGGTGCCGGGCGACCCGCTGGCCGCGCCGCTCTGCCCGCCCTTCCTGACCGCGTTCGCCGAACGGACCGGGCGGGTGGTCAACAACATCGACCTGGTGACGGTCGCGGACCGGCTGCCCGGCGGGCCGCCGCTCCCGCTGGAGCGGGTGGAGGACCCGGAGCACCCCCGGATCGCCCGCGCCCTGCGCTACCGGGACGGCGTCCGGGCCTGGACGACGCCGGGCGGGGTGCTGGCGCTGGGACGCGGGGTCGCCGGGCGCTGGGAGGCCGCCATCGAGGTCGACGCGGCGGCGCGCGGCCGGGGCGTGGGCCGGGCGCTGGCGGTGAGCGCCCGTCATCTGCTGCCCGAGGGCGAGCACATCTGGGCGCAGCAGGCCCCGGGCAACGCGCCGAGCGTGCGGGCCTTCCAGGCCGCCGGGTACCGCCCGGTCGGCGCGGAGGCGCTGCTGGTGGCCGGGCGCCCGTGAGCGTCCCCACCGCGGTGCCACCGGAGGCCCGGGCCCGGCTGACGGCACGGTTCGGGCCGGGCGCCGGGCCCTGGTGCGATGCGCTGCCGACGCTGGTCGCCCAACTGACGTGGCGCTGGGGGCTGGTGGTGCGCGAGTCGGGCGGCGGCGGCACCTCGCGGGTGTTCCGCTGCACCCGGCTCGCCGACGGCCGACCGCTCTGGCTGAAGCTGACGCCCGACCCGCAGGTCGCGGCGCAGGAGGCGGCGGCGCTGGCGGCCTGGGCTCGGACACCGGCGGTGGTGGGGATGCTGGAGTACGACGCGGCGACCGGCGCGCTGCTGCTCGCCGATGTCGCGCCGGGTACGCCCCTGCGGGGGCGGGCCTGGCGGCCGGCCGAGGTCGCCCAGCTGCTCACCGCGCTGCGCGGGGCCGGCGTGCCGGGCGGGAGCGCCGTGCCCTCGCCGCCCGCACAGCCCGCACAGCCGTCACTGGTATCACCGGCATCACCGGCGAACCTGCCGTCGCTGCGGGAGCGGGTGGGGTTCCTGTTCGACCTGACCCGGCGCCGGGCCCCGGGCGCCGCTCTGGGGCCGGCCCGCGCGGCGGCGCTGGACCTGGCCGCCGCCGGGCCGCCCGGGCTGGTGCACGGCGATCTGCACGCGGGCAATGTGCTGGACGGCCGGGACGGCCTGGTCGCGATCGACCCCCGTCCCTCGCTCGGCGACCCCGACTTCGACCTGGTGGACTGGGTGCTGGAGGGCGCCGAGGACCTGCCCGGGCTGGAGCGGCGGATCACCGAGCTGGTGGCGCTGGTTCCCGGGGCGTCGGCGGAGCGCGTTCTGGCCTGGTGCCGGGCGCTGGCGCCCCTGGTCGCCGCACCCCGGGCCGCGGCCGGGCGCCGCGACCCGCAGACGGTGTTCCTGCTGGAGCTGGCCGCCGCCGGCTGAGGGCAGCGCCGGGTGGCCCGGTGCGGCGGGCGGCCGGGGTCCGAGCGGCGGGTCGACCGGGCCGGCGGTGGCCGGGCGACGGCCAGGCCGTGGTCAGGCGGTGGTTGCCCCGGTGGGGGCGGTGCGGTGGATGATGGCCACCGCGTCGGCGATCTGAGCGTCCGTCAGGTCGCCGCGGGCGGTCAGCCGCAGCCGGGAGATGCCGTCCGGCACGGACGGCGGGCGGAAGCAGCCGACGGCGAGCCCGGCGGCCCGGCAGTCGGCGGCCCAGGTGACGGCGGCCTCCGGGTCGGGCGCTCGGACCGAGACGACCGCGGCGTCCGGACGGCTCGCGCGCAGGCCGGCCGCGGTCAGCTGGGCGGAGAGCGTGCGGGCCACCTCGCGGGCGCGCTCGGCGCGGTGCGGCTCGGCGCGCAGCAGGCGCAGCGCGCCGAGCGCGGCGCCCGCGGCGGCGGGGGCCAGGCCGGTGTCGAAGATGAAGGTCCGGGCGGTCTCGGTGAGGTGCCGGATCACCCGGCGGGGGCCGAGGACGGCGCCGCCCTGCGAGCCGAGCGACTTGGAGAGCGTGACGGTGGCCACGGTGTCCGGCGCCCCGGCCAGTCCGGCGGCCGCCAGCGCGCCCGCGCCGCCGGGGCCGAGTATGCCGAGCCCGTGGGCGTCGTCCACCAGCAGGGCGGCGCCATGGGCGCGGGCCGCGGCGCTGAGCCCGGCCAGCGGGGCGGCGTTGCCGTCCACGGAGAAGACGGAGTCGCTGACCACCAGCGCCCGGCGGTGGCTGCGCTCGGCGAGGGCCGTACGGACGGCGGCAGGGTCGCTGTGCGGGGCGCGGTGGACGTCGCTGCGCGAGAGCCGGCAGCCGTCGATCAGGGAGGCGTGGTTGTAGGCGTCCGAGACGATCAGGGTGTCGGGGTCGGTGAGGGCGGTGAGCGCGGCGAGGTTCGCCGTGTACCCGGAGGAGAACACCAGGGCGGCTTCCACACCGCAGAACTCGGCGAGTTCCGCCTCCAGCTCGGTGTGCAGTGCGGTGGTGCCGGTGACCAGCCGGGAGCCGGTGGAGCCGCCGCCCCAGCGCAGCGCGGCGTCGGCGGCGGCGCGGGTCACGGCGGGGTGGTGGACCAGGCCGAGGTAGTCGTTGCTCGCCAGGTCCAGCACCGGGTCGTCGGCCGGGCGGCTGCGCAGCGTACGGGTCAGGCCGGCCTCGGCCCGCAGCGCGGCGGCCTCGTCGAGCCAGTCGAAGACGGCGGCCGGGGTGAGGGCCCGCTGCGCGGGCACGGTGCTGTGGACCATGGCCGCACTCTGGCATGCCGGGCGCGGGCCGGGCAACGTGCGCCTGAGCACACGCCCCGGGCCGCCCCGGGCTCCCGGGGCAGGCCGGGGCCGGGCGGCGCCAACCCGGGTACGGGCGGCAGGGGCAGGCGGCTACCGATCGCGGGGCGGGCGCCGGGCCCGACCAGGGGCGGGGGCCCGGGCGGGGGCCTGAGCGGGAGCCCGGCCCGGGCGCAGGCCCCGGCCCGGAGCTAAGCCCTTTGCCCGGGGTGCTCGCGAGCAGGCAAGATAGCCGGGTGACCCTCCTTGACCTGATGCCGAGCCCTGCCACTCCCGACGCGCTGTACGAGACGTTCGCCGCATGGGCGGAGGAGCGCGGCATCACGCTGTACCCCGCCCAGGAGGAGGCGCTGATCGAGCTGGTCTCGGGGAACAACGTGATCCTGGCGACCCCGACCGGCTCGGGCAAGAGCCTGGTGGCGGCCGGGGCGCACTTCGCGGCGCTGGCGGAGGGCAAGCGGACCTTCTACACCGCGCCGATCAAGGCCCTGGTCTCGGAGAAGTTCTTCGACCTGTGCAAGATGTTCGGCACCGAGCAGGTCGGCATGATGACCGGCGACGCCAGCGTCAACCCGACCGCGCCGATCATCTGCTGCACGGCCGAGGTGCTCGCGAACATCGCGCTGCGCGACGGCGACCGGGCCGACATCGGCCAGGTCGTGATGGACGAGTTCCACTTCTACGCCGAGCCGGACCGCGGCTGGGCCTGGCAGATCCCGATCCTGGAGCTGCCGCACGTGCAGTTCCTGCTGATGTCCGCGACCCTCGGCGACGTCCGCCGCTTCGAGGAGGACCTCACCCGGCGCACCGGCCGCCCGACCACCGTGGTCCGCTCGGCGACCCGCCCGGTGCCACTGTTCTACGAGTACCGCCGCACCACCATGCACGACACCCTGGAGGAGCTGCTGAAGACCGGCCAGGCGCCGGTCTACGTCGTGCACTTCACCCAGAAGGAGGCGGTGGAGCGCGCGCAGTCGCTGATGAGCATCAACATGTGCTCCAAGGCCGAGAAGGACGCCATCGCGGACCTGATCGGCGGCTTCCGCTTCACCACCAAGTTCGGCCGCAACCTCTCCCGCTTCGTCCGCCACGGCATCGGCGTCCACCATGCGGGCATGCTGCCCAAGTACCGCCGGCTGGTCGAACGCCTCGCCCAGGCGGGCCTGTTGAAGGTCATCTGCGGTACGGACACGCTCGGCGTGGGCGTCAACGTGCCGATCCGCACGGTGCTGTTCACGGCGCTGTCCAAGTACGACGGGATCCGGGTGCGCACCCTGCGGGCCCGTGAGTTCCACCAGATCGCCGGCCGGGCCGGGCGGGCGGGCTTCGACATCGTCGGGCAGGTGGTCGCGCAGGCGCCCGAGCACGTGATCGAGAACGAGAAGGCCGTCGCCAAGGCCGGGGACGACCCCAAGAAGCGCCGCAAGGTGGTCCGCAAGAAGGCGCCGGAGGGCTTCGTCGGCTGGACGGAGGAGGGCTTCGAGAAGCTCATCGCCGCCGACCCCGAGCCGCTGGTCTCCCGCTTCAAGGTCAGCCACGCGATGCTGCTCTCGGTGATCGGCCGCCCCGGCAACGCCTTCGAGGCGATGCGGGGGCTGCTCACCGACAACCACGAGGACCGCTCCGCGCAGCGCCGCCACATCCGCTCCGCCATCGCGATCTACCGCTCGCTGCTGGCCGGCGGCGTGGTCGAGCGGCTGCCCGAGCCCGACGCCGAGGGCCGCATCGTGCGCCTGACCGTCGACCTCCAGGAGAACTTCGCGCTCAACCAGCCGCTCTCCACCTTCGCACTGGCCGCCTTCGAGCTGCTCGACCAGACCTCGCCCTCGTACGCGATGGACGTGGTCTCCGTGGTCGAGGCGACCCTCGACGACCCGCGCCAGATCCTCGCCTCGCAGCAGAACAAGGCCCGCGGCGACGCCATCGGCGAGATGAAGCGGGACGGCATCGAGTACGAGGAGCGGATGGAACGGCTCCAGGAGATCACGTACCCGAAGCCGCTGGACGAGCTGCTGGGCCACGCGTACGAGGTCTACCGGCGCGCGCACCCGTGGATCGGCGACCACGCGCTGGCACCCAAGTCGGTGGTCCGCGACCTGTACGAGCGGGCGATGACCTTCACCGACTACGTCGGCCACTACGAGCTGGCCCGCACCGAGGGCATCGTGCTGCGCTACCTGGCCGGGGCGTACAAGGCGCTGGAGCAGACCGTCCCCGAGGACATCAAGACGGACGACCTCAAGGACGTCATCGCCTGGCTGGGCGAGCTGGTCCGCCAGGTCGACTCCAGCCTGCTGGACGAGTGGGAGCAGCTGGCCAACCCGACCGACCCGCAGGCCCCCGAGGTGCGCCTGGACGACAAGCCGGCGCCCGTCACGGCCAACGCCCGCGCCTTCCGGGTGCTGGTGCGCAACGAGATGTTCCGCCGGGTCGAGCTCGCCGCGCTGGAGAACTACACCGCACTGGGCGAGCTGGACGGCGAGTACGGCTGGGACGCGGATCGCTGGGCCGACGCGATGGACGAGTACTGGGAGGAGCACGACGACCTCGGAACCGGTCCGGACGCGCGCGGCCCCAAGATGCTGCTGATCGAGGAGGACGAGGACTCCTGGCGGGTGCGCCAGATCTTCGAGGATCCGGCCGGGGACCTGGACTGGGGCATCAGCGCGGAGGTCGACCTGTACGGCTCCAACGAGGAGGGCCGCGCGGTCCTGCGGATCACCGGGGTGGACCGGCTGGACGGCTGAGGGCGGGCCGGTCGGCGGGGCCCCCGCTCGCGGGCCCTGCCGACCGCCCACCCTCCGGCCTGATTGATCGTCAACTCCCAATGCGGGGAAGCTGGTCGCCGGGAGCGCTCCGGCTGGACCGCCGCCCGCGCCCGCTCAGGTCCAGATGAACGGCTGGCCGACGGTGAAGGACAGCGCCCGGGTCGCCTCGTCGAGCTGCTGCTCGACCGCCCCCGGGACGCCGGTGGCGCCGTGCGCGTCGGCGAAGCGGGAGCTGGTGAACGTCACGTAGCGCCGGACGGCCGCCACCTTCACCGAGGTCGCGGGGGTCTTGGCACCCGCTGTGGGGGCCGGCGCCGGGGAGGCGTCCGGGAGGATGAAGGCCAGCAGGGCGGGCTTGTCCTGGAGCGTCCGGGCCGCCTTCTCGGCGGAGAACTCGTCCGTGAACTGGAGGACGGTCACGCTGCTCTGCACCGGCCGGTCGAGCTCGCTGAAGCTGACCGTGATGTACCCCCGGCAGCCGCTCTCCGCCAGCGGGTTCTCGACGGTGCGGTCCTGGAGCGTCTCGGCGCAGTCCTGGCCCTGGCGGGCACCGGACCGCTTGGCCTTGTAGGCCCCGAGCTCGATGCCGCGCTGCGCGGGGAAGTAGCGCTCGGCGGTCAGGCCGTCCGGGTCCGCGACCGTCGACGGCTGCGGGTTGCCCACCACCGGCGGGGTCTTGGCGGCGTCCTTGCTGGACGGGCCGAGCCCGGGTATCCAGTCGCCCGGGTGGGGCCGGGTGACGATCCAGCCGCCGCCCGCCACCACGGCGATGACGGCGCACCACACCAGCGCCCGGCGCGGTCCGCCGCGCTGCGCATGATGCGCCTCGGCCGGTCCGCGGGACGGCCGGCCTACCGGTGGCGGGTTGCGCTCCCCCTGCGTGGTCATGGCGCAGATTCTAAGCGGAACGGCGCGGCGGCCGATCAGCGGGTGGGCCGCCCGCGCCCCGCGTGACCTGCGCCACTACCGTGCGCGGCGGTACTGTGACAACTCGCACATCGCAGGCGGGATCTTCTGGCGGGTTTGCTCTGGCGCGGGCGGTCGGCGAACAGGCAGGATCAGCCTCATGGATCTGCTCGACACCCTCACCGCCAAGGGCCTGCGCCGGGAACTCCCCACCCGGGAGGAGGCCCTGGCCGTCCTCGCCACCACCGATGACGAGCTGCTCGACGTGGTCGCGGCCGCCGGTCGGGTGCGCCGGCAGTGGTTCGGCCGCCGGGTCAAGCTCAACTACCTGGTGAACCTCAAGAGCGGGCTCTGCCCCGAGGACTGCTCGTACTGCTCGCAGCGCCTCGGCTCCAAGGCCGAGATCCTCAAGTACACCTGGCTGAAGCCGGATCAGGCCGCCGAGGCGGCCGCCGCGGGTGTCTCCGGCGGCGCCAAGCGGGTCTGCCTGGTGGCCAGCGGCCGCGGGCCGACGGACCGGGACATCGACCGGGTCGCCGACACCATCGCGGCGATCAAGGGCCAGGACCCGGCCGTCGAGGTCTGCGCGTGCCTGGGCCTGCTCTCGGACAACCAGGCCGAGCGGCTGCGCGCGGCGGGCGCCGACGCGTACAACCACAACCTGAACACCTCCGAGGGCACGTACGGCGACATCACCACCACCCACACCTACGCGGACCGGGTGGACACCGTCGCCAAGGCGCACGGCGCCGGGCTGTCCGCCTGCTCCGGCCTGATCGCCGGGATGGGCGAGAGCGACGAGGACCTGGTCGACGTGGTCTACGCGCTGCGCGAGCTGGACCCGGACTCGGTGCCGGTCAACTTCCTGATCCCGTTCGAGGGCACCCCGCTGGCCAAGGAGTGGAACCTCACCCCGCAGCGCTGCCTGCGGATCCTGGCGATGGTCCGCTTCGTCTGCCCGGACGTCGAGGTCCGGATCGCGGGCGGGCGCGAGGTGCACCTGCGCTCGATGCAGCCGCTGGGCCTGCACATCGCCAACTCGATCTTCCTCGGTGACTACCTGACCAGCGAGGGCCAGGCCGGCCAGGCCGACCTCGACATGATCAAGGACGCCGGGTTCGAGATCGAGGGCGCCGGAGAGGTGACCCTGCCTCAGCACCGCTCCGAGGTCACCGCGGCCGGCGGTGGCTGCGGCTCCGGTGGCGGTGGCTGCGGGCCGTGCGGCGGCGGACACGAGGAGGCGGCGGGTGCCTGCGGGACCAGCCACGGAGCCTGCGGGACCACCCACGCGCAGCCCTCGGCCGAGGCGCCGGCGCCCGAGGTGCCGGTGTCCGGGCAGCCGGCCGACGAGGCCGCGTCCGACGAGGTCCGCAGCGACCTGGTCCGGGTCCGGCGCCGCGGCGCCGGCACCGAGCTCGCCCCGAACGCCTGACGGGCGGCCGGGCACCGATCGCCCTCCACCGGTGGCCCCACGCCGACGGACCCTAGGATCTGAAACACCATGTCACGGCTCTCCTCGCAGTCCCTGCTCGCGCTCGACCGGGCGCACGTCTGGCACCCGTACGGACCGATGCCCGGCACCTCGACCCCGTACGTGGTCGAGTCCGCCTCCGGCGTCCGGCTCCGGCTGGCCCAGCCGGCCGGCGGCCACAGTGAGCTGATCGACGGGATGTCGTCCTGGTGGGCGGCGATCCACGGCTACGGGCACCCGGTGCTGGACGAGGCCGTGCGCGGGCAGCTGGGCCGGATGAGCCATGTGATGTTCGGCGGGCTCACCCATGAGCCCGCCGTCCGGCTGGCGGCCAGGCTGGTGGAGATCACGCCGGAGCCGCTCCAGCACGTCTTCCTCGGCGACTCGGGCTCGGTGGCCGTCGAGGTCGCGATGAAGATGTGCCTGCAGTACTGGCAGTCGGTGGGCCGGCCGCAGAAGCGGCGCCTGCTCACCTGGCGCGGCGGCTACCACGGCGACACCTTCCACCCGATGTCGGTGTGCGACCCCGAGGGCGGGATGCACCGCCTGTGGGGCGGCGTCCTGCCGCACCAGCTCTTCGCGGGCGAGCCGCCGGCCGGGTTCGACGCACCCGTGGACAAGGCCTACGCGGCCTCGCTCGCCGAGCTGATCGAGCGGCACGCGGCCGAGCTGGCCGCCGTCATCGTGGAGCCGGTGGTGCAGGGCGCCGGCGGCATGCGCTTCCACTCCCCCGAGTACCTGCGGCTGCTGCGCCGGCTCTGCGACGAGCACGGCGTGCTGCTGGTCTTCGACGAGATCGCCACCGGCTTCGGCCGGACCGGCGAACTCTTCGCCGCCGACCACGCCGGCATCTCCCCGGACGTGCTCTGCCTGGGCAAGGCACTGACCGGCGGCTACCTGACGATGGCCGCCACACTCTGCACGAGCGAGGTCGCCGACGGCATCAGCCGGGGTGAGGTGCCGGTGCTGGCGCACGGCCCGACCTTCATGGGCAACCCGCTGGCGGCGGCCGTCGCCAACGCCTCGATCGAGCTGCTGCTCGGGCAGGACTGGCAGGTCGAGGTGAAGCGCCTGGAGGCCGGGCTGCGGGCCGGGCTCGCGGGTGCGGCCGGCGCACCCGGCGTCGCGGACGTCCGGGTGCTCGGCGCCATCGGCGTCGTCCAGCTCGATCACCCGGTGGACATGCGGGCGGCCACCGAGGCGGCGGCCCGGGAGGGCGTCTGGCTGCGGCCGTTCCGGGATCTGATCTACACCATGCCGCCCTATGTGACGGGCGACGAGGACCTGGCCCGGATCGGCACGGCCGTCACGGCGGCGGCGGTGGCGGGATGACGCACGGGAGTACGGGCTCGGGAGACGGTGACGCGATGACGCAGGGGACCGCCGGTTCGGCCGGCACGGGCAGCACGGGCGCGGGCGGCTCCGACACGGGCGCGGGCGCGGAAGGCCCGCGGCCCTCCGCCGGGCGGGTGATCTTCGTGACCGGCGTGGGCACGGAGGTCGGCAAGACGGTCACCACCGCCGCCGTCGCGTCCGCCGCCCTCCAGGGCGGCCTGCGGGTCGCGGTGCTGAAGCCCGGCCAGACCGGCGTCGCACCGGACGAGCCGGGCGACGTCGACGAGGTGGTCCGGCTCGCCGGTCCGCTGACCACCCGTGAACTGGTCCGCTACCCCGAGCCGCTGGCGCCCGACACCGCCGCGCGACGGGCCGGGATGGCCACTCCGGCACCCGAGCAGGTCGCGGCGGCCACCGCCGAACTGGCCGGCCGGCACGACCTGGTCCTGGTCGAGGGGGCCGGCGGCCTGCTGGTGCGCTACGACGAACACGGCCACACGCTGGCCGACATGGCGCTGGCGGCGGCCGACCTCGGCCTGCGGCCGGAGATCCTGGTGGTCGCGGCCGCCGGTCTCGGCACGCTCAACATCACGGCCCTGACCGCGGAGGCCCTACGCGCCCGGGGCCTGGCCCAGCTCGGTGTGGTGGTGGGCAGCTGGCCCACGGATGCCGACCTGGCGGCCCGCTGCAACCTGGCGGATCTGCCGTCGGTCGCCCAGGCGCCGCTGCTCGGCGCGCTCCCCGAGGGCGCCGCACGCTCCACCGCCTTCCCCGCGCTCGCGCTCGCCGCGCTCGCCCCGGCCCTGGGCGGGCACTGGGACGCGGCCGCCTTCACCGCCGCGCACCAGGTGCCCCACCCCTGACGGCACCCTGACGAAGCGTCAGTGCCGGTGGCCCTGCCGACCACTGCGGCCCCGGCTGCTAGCGGCCGGCCGCGAGCCGCCAGACCGTGGTGGTCTTGACCGGGCGGTCCTCCAGGTCGGCCACCACCGGCACCTCGTACGCCGCGACGGCCGTGAACCGCTCCCGGGGCAGGTACGCCCGGCCGGGGTCACCGACCAGCACGGCCGCGCCCCGCGCCTGGGCCCGCTCCAGGAACGGCAGGAAGCGCGCGGCCATCGCCCGCTCGTAGAACACGTCCCCGGCGAGGACCACCTCGGCCGGAGCGCCGTCACCGTCCAGCAGGTCGGCGCACTCGGCGTCCACCCGGACGCCGTTGGCCTCGGCGTTCATGTCGATCGCGGTCACCGCGTACGCGTCGATCTCCGCCGCCCGCACGGAGGCCGCGCCGCGCAGCGCCGCCGCCACCCCGACCAGCCCGGATCCGGCAGCCAGGTCCAGCACCGCGCGGCCCGCGACCACCTCCGGGTGATCCAGTACGTACCGGGCGACCGCCAGGCCCCCGGCCCAGGCGAACCCCCAGAACGGCGGCGGCAGCCCGACCTCCCCCGTCGCCGACTCGGTCTGCTCCCAGAGCGCGATCGCCTCGGCCGCCAGGTGCAGCCGTACCTCCGGTACGAAGGGATCGGCCGCGAGGCGGGTCTGCGCCCGTACGAAGGCCTCGTTGGCCTCGACGGTGGTGGCGACGCCGGACATGGCGCCCTCCTCTGCTGGTGGTCGGCCGGTGTTCGTGACCCTAGTGCATCCGGGCGGCCCCGATCCGTGCCACAAGCCCGGGCCCCACGCGCGGCGGGGAGTTCGACGCCCTGCCGTACCGTCACCCCAACGCCGGCCCGCCCGGGTGTCGACGCGGCACGGCGCTTGCGTACCGTTTCGATACCGAAGCCGTCATGAGCTGCGGAAATGCTCGCCCGCCGGAAGGCGCGCCGGTAGCATCCGGCTGACGCCCTCCGGCCCGTGCGCTCCCGCGCGCCCACGCCCGGACGGGCACACTCTCGCGGGGCATTCGCAGGTCACCGCGCACTCGGCACCGCGCGCCAGGGCTGTCGCGCGATCGCGGAAGGGCAGCGTCTTGGCGGATCGGCTCACCGGAGGAGACTCCTCGCTGCTGCGGCGGATCAACGCCGCCGTCACGCTCCGCGCACTGCGGGCCGGTCAGTCGGTGACCCTCACTCAGCTGGTCGGTGACACCGGGCTGTCCCGGCCGACGGTGGAGGGTGTGATCGAGGGTCTGGTGGAGTCCGGACTGGTCGCCGAGGTCGAGCAGGGCCAGGCCGCGGGGCAGGCCGGCCGCACCGGGCGGCGCGGGCGGCCGGCCCGCTGGTTCCGCTTCCGCGCGGAGGCCGGGCACATCCTGGGCATCGAGGTCGGGGTGCACGACATCCGGGTGATCCTGGCCGATCTGACGGGCCAGGTGGTCGGCAGTCACTTCAAGCCGGTGGACGAGACGCTGGAGGCCGAGGAACGGCTCGGCGCCGCCCGCGGTGTGGTGGCCGAGGTGCTGCGCAAGGCGGGCGTCTCCCGGGACAACCTGTGGGCGGTCGGCGTCGGCACCCCCGGGATCGTCGACCGCGAGGGCACCGTACGGCTCGGCACCGCCATCCCCGGCTGGACGGGCCTGGACCTCGGGGCCCGGCTGCGGCGCTCGTTCCGCTGCCCCGTACTGATCGAGAACGACGCCAACCTGGCCGCCATCGCCGAGCACTGGCAGGGCGCCGCGGTGGGGATGGGCGACGTGGTGTTCGTGATGGCCGGGCTGAGCCCGGGCGCGGGGTCGCTCATCGACGGCCGGCTGCACCGCGGCTTCGGCGGCGCGGCCGGCGAGATCGGCGCGCTGCACCTGCTGGGCCAGGAGGCCACGCCCGAGCGCCTGCTCTCGACCACGGGCAAGCCGCTGGACCCCCTGGACGAGGTGGCGGTGGCGCGGGTGCTGCGGCTGGCGCGCGAGGGCGACGCGGTGGCGCAGGTCGCGCTGGACCGCTTCCTGGGCCGGCTGGTGCACAACGTGGCCGCGCTGGTGCTGGCGATCGACCCGCAGCTGGTCGTCGTGGGCGGCTGGGCGGTCGGGCTGGAGGGCGTCCTGGAGCCGCTGCGCGAGCGGCTGGCGCAGTTCTGCCTCCGGGCACCGGAGGTCACGCTCTCCGCGCTGGGCTCCGAGGCGGTCGCGACGGGTGCGCTGCGCGTCGCCCTCGACCACGTCGAGGAGCTGCTGTTCGCCGTCGACCCGCCCGGCGCGGCGGCGGTCGCGCCGGGCGCGCCCGGCCCGCACGGCAGCCGGGCCTGAGCGAACGCGCCGAAGGGCCCGCGCACCGGGTGGTGCGCGGGCCCTTCGGCGCGTTCTCCGCCGGGCTCAGGAGGCCGTGCGTACGGCCGCTCCCTCGGCGACCGGGGCGACCTCGACCAATCCGGCCTCCCCGAAGGTCAGCTTGCAGGTGTCGGCGCGGTAGGTGGAGACGGCCAGGGCGACGAGGCGGCCGGCGGCGGCGTACTGGGTGGTGACCACCAGCACCGGGCTGCCGGGTGGGCGCTCCAGCAGCGCGGCCTCCTCGGCCTCGGCCACCCCGAGCTCCACCGAGCGGGACTCGCCGTCCACCTCCAGGCGCTCCAGCTGGCGCAGCACCGAGCGGGCGCGGTCCCCCTCGGCCCGGAAGCCCGGCAGGTGCGGCAGCGAGGCGGCGGGGACGTGCAGGGACTCGGTGCCCATGCTGCGGCCCTGCACCTGCCGGGTACGGCGCACGGTGTGGACGGTGGCGCCGACCAGGATGCCGAGGGCCTGGGCGAGCTGCGCGGACGCCGGGGCGGTGGTGCAGTCGACGGTGCGCCAGGCCTGGCCGCCGGGGGCGCCGGGCCAGCCCTCCTCGTTGCGGCTGACCGGAACGCCGACCCGGGGCGCCGCGACCAGGGTGCCGATGCCGCGCCGGCGGACCAGGCGGCCCTCCAGCTCCAGCTGGTCGAGCGCCTGACGCAGGGTGGCCCGGGCGACGCCGAAGCGGGCGGAGAGCTCGCGCTCGTTGGGGAGCACCTGACCGGTGGAGAACTCCGTGTCGATGGCGCGCAGCAGCACCGTCCGCAGGTGCCAGTACTTCGGCTCCGGCACCGCCGAGAGCTGTCCGGTCGTCCCCACCATGTCCTCCACCCAGCCGGAAGGAGCGTGGACCCAGCCCATTGCCCGGTGTTGCGGCAGGTGGGAGACCGGGCTTTATCCGTCCTTCTTTATTAAAGGTCCTTGCAGTAAACGACCCTAGGGGTTGATTCGGGAGATGGTCAAGACCAATGCGCGACATGCCCGGCCCCGTTCGTCCGGTGCCGTTCGTCCGGCGCGGCCGCGGCTCGGTACGCTGCGCAGGTGACCGTGGTGACGAGTGTGAATGTGAACGGGATTCGGGCGGCGGCCAAGAAGGGCTTCCTGGAGTGGCTCGCCGCCACCGAGGCCGATGTGATCTGCCTGCAGGAGGTGCGTTCCGAGCCCGCGCAGCTGCCCGCCGAGCTCAAGGACCTGACCGGCTGGCACGCCGTGTGGGCACCGGCCGAGGCCAAGGGGCGGGCCGGGGTGGCCGTGCTCTCACGGCAGGCCCCGGAGCGGACGACGATCGGTTTCGGCTCGAACGAATTCGACAATTCGGGCAGATATGCGGAAATCGATCTGCCCGGTCTGACCGTCGCGAGCCTCTATCTCCCCTCCGGGGAAGTCGGCACCCCACGCCAGGAGGAGAAGGAGCGCTTCATGGCCGAGTTCCTCGTCCACCTCGCCACGCTGCGCACCCGGGCCGCCGAGGAAGGCCGCGAGGTGGTGGTCTGCGGCGACTGGAACATCGCCCACCGCCCCGAGGACCTCAAGAACTGGAAGGCCAACCAGAAGTCCGCCGGCTTCCTCCCCGAGGAGCGGGCCTGGCTCGGCCGGGTCTTCGACGAGGTCGGCTACGTCGACGTGGTCCGCGCGATGCACCCCGACCGGACCGGCCCCTACACCTGGTGGTCCTACCGCGGCCGCGCCTTCGACAACGACTCCGGCTGGCGAATCGACCTAATTGTTTGTACAAAAGGCCTGGCCGACAGGGCCGTCGAGGCCTACGTCGAACGCCCTGCCTCCCACGCCGAACGCTGGTCCGACCACGCACCCGTGACCACAGCCTTCGACCGAACCTGAGGCGACTCCTCGCCGCACCCGTCGACCAGGGGCCCCACTCCAGGGACCGCGACATACGGCCCTCGCCGACTCTTCGAGGGCCAAGCCTGGTTGAATGACTGCGACCCGCTGCTTGCGGCCGTGACGTGTTATCTCGGTCCGGCCTGCCACCAGCAGGCTTGAGACTTCCGCGTAGTCGGAGCATCTGTACTGCCCCGGGTGCGACACCTCGTTCACCTGGGACCGGTCGAAGTTCGACCCGCGCGAGGTCTCCACCCGGCACAGTATCGAGGACCTGGCTGCGTGGGCGATGGGCCGATCGGCCCGGCGCGTCGTCGTCACCGGCGGCAAGCCGCTGTTTCAGCAGGGCGAGCTGGTTGGCCTCGTCCAGCTGCTGTCCAACCGCAGGGCGCTTCACCATGCCGCTGCGGTGCTCCCGAGGACTACAGGGGTCCGCCAGACCGGTGACTCCCGTGGTGCGCCTGCCGGATGGCTCTCGGATCACCCGGGAGAGTGACCGCCTGGAGATGGCCCGGCGACGTGGTCGCGGTGTGCGGTGTGTGAGGCGGAGAGGGGAAGCCATGGCGAGGGGTCCGGGCGGACGCCGACGGGAAACCCTGCTCGCCGTGGTTCGTTCGGTTGTGGGGACGGGGGTGGTCATCGCCGCCTACTACCTGCTGCCGCTGGATGCCGCCTTCACCGCCGGCACCGTCATCGCGCTCGTCGGGGGCCTCGCAGCGGTGGCGCTGCTGCTGTCCTGGCAGGTCCGTGTGATCATGCGATCCCCGCGGCCCCAGCTGCGGGCCGTCGAGGCGGTGGCGACGGCGCTGCCGCTCTTCCTGCTGCTGTTCGCCGCTGTCTACTACCTGCTGGAGCGCAGCACTCCGGAGAGCTTCAGCGAATCACTGTCACGGACGGATGCGCTGTACTTCACGATGACCGTGTTCAGCGCGGTGGGCTTCGGGGACATCAGCCCGCGCAGCGAGCCGGCGCGGCTGCTGGCCACGGGGCAGATGACGGGTCGACCTCGTGCTGCTCGGTGTGGTGGCCCGGTACCTGGTCGGCGCGGTCCAGGAGGGCATGCGGCAGCAGCAGCCGACGACGCCCGGTGGTGGGAACGGCGGCTCGTCCGACACGCGGTGACGAAGCCCGCCGGGCCGCATCATCGCGGCCAGCGGCGCGCGCCGCAGTCCATGGACGAGGTTCCGGCCCGCTGCCTTCGGCATCTCAGGGGCGACGACTACTGGGCCTGTCAGGGCGGGCCGGGCTCCCTGGGAACGGTCAGCGCCGAGGGTGCCAGTACCCACAGCAGGGCCCGGCCGGTGAGCGGGGTTGTGGCGATCAGGGTGAGGTAGACCTCGGCGATCGAGCCCTTCGCGGTGAGGACGTCGGAGCCGCCGAGGAGTTCTGCCAGCAGGTAGACGACGGCGTCGACGATGAGCCAGGAGGCGAGGTTCGCCCCGATCCACCACTTCCAGCGGCTGGTGACCTTGCGGAGCACGAGTGACTGGGACAGGCCGAGCAGCGGGCCCAGGGCGAGTGACTGGCTGGCGGCCAGCAGGTAGGCGGTGGACGCGTTCTTGTGGGTGTTCTGGGCGTCGATCACGGCCGGCATGATCACCAGCAGCCAGGCCAGCAGCGCCGGGCCGACGTTGGCGGTGACCCACTCCTTGCGCGGGACGGGGACGCGTTCGCGGACGACGAGCCACTGCAGCGATCCCAGCACGCCACCGAACAGGGCGGCCCCGAGGGTCGCGATCACGAGCGCCACGATCACGTGGCCGCTGGCGAGGGAGAGGTGGAGCACGTTGCTGCCCACCAGGGCGAGGACGAAGCCGACGGTCAGCACGGTGATGAAGGCGATCGTGTTGTACAGGATCCACAGACAGTACAGGCGGGCGTTCCACCCGTGCGGCGAGCCCGTCTGCTGGCCGTCGGATCCGGATGCGTCCATCGCCCGATCCTCCGGTGACATCAGCGCCTCCTGGGGGTCGCTTTCGGTTCTGTCCCGGTCATGCCGCGGGTCCACCTCAGTAGATCGCGATCTTCCTCCGGCTTCGCTCCTCGATACCGCGGGCCCGGGCTCGACTGGTCATTCCTGGTGGCCCGCCGATGGCGGACGTACCAGGCGATGCCCGTGACGGTGGAGACGGAGATCAGGACGATGCCGATGACGGGCCAGTCGGAGCCGGCGATCTGCAGGCCTCCTGCTCGCGGGCGCGCAGTCCGACCGCGCGGGCGGCGGCGTTGCCGAGGGCGACGGCGTCCTCCAGCAGGGCGCGCATCCGCGCATCGGGCTTGAACGCACTCCCCTTGGCGATGCCGATGGCGCGGAACGCCCCGCCGGCCTCCAGGTCGCCCGAGACGGCGGGCTGCTCCTGGACCAGGGTGTCGAGGAGCTCGTAGAAGGAGAAGTCGTTCGGGGGCAGGGTGTTCATCGCCAACCCGGTGCCCTCGACGAACGCGGGCGGATCGGCGGCGGTGAGCGGTGCGAGCGGCGCCCTGCCCTGCAGAAACGCCCCGATGCTGCTGCCGTGACTGCCGGGCGTGTACGGGTGGATCCGCAGCTGCTGTCGGGCGCGGCCGATGGGACTGCCCGTCCGACGGTCAGCCCTGTGCCTCGGCTTCGATCTCGGCGTCGGCGACGGCGACGGCGATCGCGACGCCGAGCGCCGCCGCGATGTTGCCGGCGGCCGTCATGACGCGGGCCGTGCCGACGATCGGGGCGATGGCGACCAGGACGTCCTGCAGTTGGTCGGCAGTCAGGCCGGCCCGCAGGCCCGGGTCGATGTGCGCGAGGTAGGAGATCGGGGGTGCGTCCGAGACTGCGAGCGCCGCGATGCGGGTGAGGATGAGCATGTCCGGGGCCAGCCCGCACCGCTCGAGCGAGTCGACGGTCATGGCTGCGAGGGTGTCCAGGACTGGGGTTTCAGATGTGGTGGAGATGTCAAGTGGTCTCCTGGTGGCGAGGCCGACGCCTAAGGGAGTCAACGCGGAAGGATCGGATATCCGCGAGCCTCGGACGTCCTCCCACAACCGTAGAGGGCCTGCGGCCCCGCCGCACTGGGGCCATGCGGTCCGCTGCGGGCCGGCCCGGGGTGCAGGCCGACTGACCTCGGCCTCTCACAGGGCGGCGGTGGCCCGCGATCATAAACGGCACTGTGGCAGCTCGGAGTTGCACGGAGACAAGGATGACGACCGTCGCCACGCCGAGCGCCAGCAGCACCGTCGTCGACCAGGCCGCGACACGGCGAACGGTGGGCCGTGAAGAGTCGGTCGCCGCCGCTGTCGGGGACCTGCACGATCCCGCCACCACCCGTCCGTGCCGACCCGCCGGGCGGCAGGTCCAGCCCCAGTACAGCCGCTGCCGGCGTCTGCGCCGCGACGCCCCGCCTCCACCCATCCGGGCCTTCGGGTGCGTGGGACGGTCTCGTCCACGGTGTGAGGAACGGGGCTCCCAACGGGCGTCCAGGAGGCTGGTCAAGAAGACGCCGTCGTCGGCGTGGGCACGCCGGCCGCGCATGCCGCGTTGCGGCGCGCTTCAGGGACCGTCCTGCGGCGGGCCCTGACCCGCGACGGCTCCGTCCTCCTCCGCGGTGCCGGTGCCGATGCCCTGTCGGTCGCCGATCATGGCGACGGCACGCTGGTCCGGGCCTACGGCGCGTGTGCTCAAGGAGCGCCGCCGAGGGTGAAAGCGCCGAGGCCGCACGTGCGCCGGCAGCGACCGAAGAGGCGGCACCGGTCACGACCTCCTGTGAACAAGCGCTCCAGGGCCGCAGACAGGCACGGCCACGACAACGCCCGAGGGGCGGATGCGCCGGGTCCGTGCGGCGCGCAGCATGGTGGCATGGCTCAATTCGCGATCGTCCGTGCTCACCACGCGGCGTGCTCTCCCACATCTGCACGGGCGGCACCGGCTCCACCAGCAGGATGCTCGTGACCTGCGTCGGCTCCCACCCCCTGGCCATCACGGCCGGTTCCGCCAGTCGCCCCCCGCTGTCGCCGAGCCTGCCTCCGGCGGCCGCTCACCCATCTCCCGTCTCCGTCTCGAAGGCTCCGTGGCAATCGAAGCGGCCGGCTGACGCCGCTGTCATCCACCAGCTCCCAGTAGGCAGGACACGCGATGACCAGCGACTTCCACGAAAGGGCCCGGCGGCTGCGCAACGCCGTCGAGCCGGTTGCGGCCGGCGTGTACTTCGCCCCCGAGGCCCACGCGGAGTACCAGGCACTGGGGTTCGAGGGGAGCCCGGTCACCCAGGACGGCTTCGCCCGGCCCGATCTGAAGGCCTACTGCACCAGCCGCGGCGCGTGCATGGGCCGGGTCGCGGGCGAGGTGGTGGCCGCCACGTTCGGATGCTTCAACCCCAAGGCCGTCGTACCGGCCGTCGAGGCCGGCTGGAAGATCACCACTCGCGAAGCCGTCCTCGACGCCCGCGAGCGGGCCGCCACAGCCATGCTCGGCCGCATCCTCGGCGACGACCCCGACGAACTCCTCGCCCACCGTCCACAACACCGGCGGCGGTCCCCACTTCGGCTCCGGCCTGACCATCGACACCGCCGCCGAACTGTTCGGGAACACGACATGACCGAACATCCACCGCAGCAGCAGCCGGGGTCGGCATGAGACTCGGCCAGGACGTGAGGACGTGAGGACGATGTCCCAGTCGCACCCTTCCGGCACATCCGCGCGCGCCCGCCGGCTGGCCCGGCTGGCGTTGGCCTGCGCACTGGGCGCGGTGGTGGCGTTGGTGGCAGCGAGCGGCCCCGGCGGTCTGCTCGTCCTCGTGGTCGGGCTGGCCGGCGCGGCGCTCATGGCCGTGGGTACGTGGTGGGTGCTGGCCCACCGTGGGGCCCTGAGGGTGGCCGGGGCAGTGCTCATGGTGGCCGCACCGGTGGCCATCCTGGTGATCTACGCCCGGGCGGACGTCTGGCCCGCGGCGCTGGTCGCCATCGCGCTGTGGGCAGCCGCCACGGTCTGCGCGCGGTCGGCTCTGCGCGGGGTTCGGCAACCCCAGGGCATGCAGGCCGTGACGTGCCCCCTCCCCCGGCATCCGGTGCTGATCATGAACCCGAAGTCCGGCGGCGGCAAGGTCGGCCGGTTCGGCCTGGTCGAGAAGGCCGAGGCACTGGGCGCCCGGGTGGTACTGCTGGACACGACGGTCAAGACGGACGTCGCCGCGCTCGCCCGTCAGGCGGTCGCCGGCGGCGCGGACCTGCTCGGGGTGGCGGGCGGCGACGGCACCCAGGCCCGGGTGGCCGAAGTGGCCGCCGAACACGACCTGCCGTTCCTGGTGATCTCCGCCGGCACCAGGAACCACTTCGCCATGGACCTCGGCCTGGACCGCGAGGACCCGTCCCGCTGCCTGGACGCCCTGACCGACGGGGAGGAACTCCGGATCGACCTGGGCGTCGTCGGCGGCCAGGCCTTCGTCAACACGGCCTCGTTCGGCGTCTACGCGGACATCGTGCAACGACCGGAATACCGGGACGCCAAAGCGGGCACAGCACTGAACGCCCTGCCCGACCTCCTGCTCGGATACGCCGGCCACCCCCTCGACGCGGCACTCGACGAGATACGGCTGGAGTCCCAGCAGGCACTGCTGGTCAGCAACAACCCCTACGCCGCCCCCGAACCGATGACCGCGGGCGGCCGCAGAGTCCGGCTCGACCTCGGCGTGCTGGGCCTCCTCGGGATCCGCGTGAACAACGCAGCCCAGGCCGCTGACATCGCGCTCCGAGGCACGAAGGCAACCGGGCTCCAGGTACTCACCTCCCGCCGGATCGTCGTCGGATCGGACGCGGAGAGCATCCCGGTCGCCGTGGACGGAGAGGCCCTCACCATGCCCGCACCCGTCACCTGCTCCATCCGCCCGGGCGCACTGCGGGTCCTGGTACCGAAGCATCGCCCGGGGGCCCCGGCCGCCAGCCCGCCCATGCACTGGCGTGACATCCTCACCCTGGCTTTCAGCCGGCCGCGGCCGGCGCCGGCGCCGACCTCGCCGCCGTCCCGAACACCGGCCTGAGCGTCCAGCTCTGCGGCGACGCGCACCTGATGAACCTCGGCGCCTTCGCCTCACCCGAACGGGCGCTGCTGTTCGACGTCAACGACTTCGACGAGACGCTGCCCGGGCCGTTCGAGTGGGACGTCAAGCGGCTCGCCGCCAGCATCGCGGTGGCCGCCCGCGAGAACGAGGGTCAGCCGGTGACCGCCGCCGCGCATCGGTCCCCGGCGACGTGGAGCCACCGCTGGTACGCCGAGCTGCGCTCGGCCGCGACCCGGTGGGCCGCGCGCGCGTGCTCGACGAGCGCCGTCCCCAGGGCCGCCAGCTGACCCGCCTGGTGCCAGGCGATCAGGTGCCGGTACCAGAGCGGGTCGCCGGCGATGGGCCGTACGGCGATGCCCGGCACCTCCTCGAAGGTGGCCTGACACAGACTCACCGCGTGCCCGCTGCGAACCAGTTCGAGCAGCAGCCGCCCCTCCGCCTCGTGGACGGTGCGCATCCGGTGGCCGGTCGCGTGGAAGGTGGTGGACCAGTACTCGCGGACCCGGTCGTCGTCCGGGCGCGGTGAGACCCAGTCCTCGCCCTCCAGTTCGCCCAGGTGGACCTCCGGCCGGGCGGCGAGGCGGTGGCCGGCCGGCAGGGCGACGAACACGGGCTCGGTGACCACCGGCCGCAGGACCACACCAGGCCGCGCGGGCAGCTCGTAGCCGGGGCAGTCGCCGACCACGGCGGCGTCGAGGCGCCCGTGCGCGAGGTCGTCGATCAGGGGAACGGACGAGCCCTGGGCGCGGGAGGCGATCCGCGCCCCGGGTCGGTGGGTGCGCAGCGCGGTTATCAGCCCGCCGAGCAGCGGGGCGTTGACGGACCCGAGCCGGAGGCGGGGTGTCGGGCTGCCGGCGCGGGCGGCCAGGGTGGAGGCGTTCAGCAGCTCGTCGACGGTGGGGAGGACGGCGCGGGCGCGGGTGAGCACGGTCTCGCCGAAGGCGGTCGGGACGGCGCCGGTGGGTCGGCGGTCGAACAGCGGGCCGCCCAACATGCTCTCGATCCGCCGCAGTTGGGCGCTGAGACCCGGCTGGGTGAGCCGGAGCGAGGCGGCGGCGCGGGTGAGGCTGCCGGCCTCGGCGATGGCACAGATCATCCGCAGATGCCGGATCTCAAGCTCCATAAGCGGATGTTATGGGCAGCTGAGAGCTCCCGAAAGGGGTCCGGGCGGCCCAATCTTGTCCACATGTGAAATGTCATATCGCATAGAAGGGGGACACATGAGGACACGAAGAGCCGCACGCGCCCTGGCCGCAGCCCTCGGACTGCTGTCGGCGGCCGCCTGCGGTGGGCCGGACGGCAGCGGTGCGGCCACGGACGCCACCCCGGCGCCGGGCGGGACCCTGCACGTCCTTTCCAGCATCGACCTGGAACACCTGGACCCGGCCCGCGCCTACGTCACCTCCACCCAGGACGTGGGCCGGCTGGTCTACCGGACGCTCACCACGTTCGCCCCCGCCCCCGGGCAGGCCGGCGGGCAGATCGTCCCGGACCTGGCCACCGACACCGGGCGCCCCGCCGACGGCGCGCGGACCTGGACCTTCACCCTCAAGGACGGCGTGAAGTTCGAGGACGGCCGGCCCGTCACCAGCAAGGACGTCAAGTACGGTGTCGAGCGCACCTTCGCCGCCGAGCTGCCCGAGGGCCCGCCGTACGCCCGGCTCTGGCTGGCGGGCGGCGAAACGTACAAGGGGCCGTACAAGGACCCGACCGGGCTCGCGTCGATCGAGACCCCGGACGAGCGGACCATCGTCTTCCGGCTCAACCGTCCGGTGGCCGACTTCGGTTCCGCCGTATCGCTGCCGATGTTCGCCCCGGTGCCGCAGGACAAGGACACCGGCGTGGGCTACGACAACCACCCCTTCTCCTCCGGCCCGTACCGGATCGACACCTTCGAGCCCAAGAAGCGGCTCACCCTGGTCCGCAACCCCGCGTGGGACCGGACCACCGACAGCGTCCGCAAGGGCCTGCCGGACAAGGTCGTCATCGACCTCAACCTCGACCCGGCGGTGGTCGACCAGCGGCTGATCGCCGGTCAGGGCGAGGACGCCGACGCCGTCGCGCTGGAGCCGATCGGTCCGGCCTCGGTCGGACGGGTGATGAACGACCCGCAGCTGAAGAAGCGCCTGGTCACCGGCGAGTCCATCAACACCCGCTTCCTCGGCATCAACACCAGGCACCGGCCGCTGGACGACGTCCGGGTGCGGCAGGCCATCGCGTACGCGCTCGACAAGGACGCCCTGCGCACCACCCGCGGCGGCCCGATCGCGGGAGACCTCGCCACCACCTTGCTACCCCCCACCCTGATCGGCGCGGCCCCCGAGGACCCGTACCCGAGCAAGGACGGCAAGGGCGACCCGGACAAGGCCAAGGCCCTGCTCGCCGAGGCCGGTCACGCCTCCGGCCTGGAGCTCACCCTCGACACCCCGGCCACCGCCGGCGGCAAGGCACAGGCCGAGGCGGTGCAGGCCTCGCTCGCCCGGGCCGGCATCACCGTGAGGATCAACGAGATCAGCTCCTCGGCCTTCTACAGCACGGTCGGCAGCCCCGCCCGGCAGCACGACCTGGTGATCGACGGCTGGACGCCCGACTGGCCGGGCGCCTCCACCTACCTGCCGATCCTGTTCGACGGCCGGCTGATCACCCCCGAGGGCAACAACAACCGCTCCCAGTACGACTCCCCCGACGTCGACGGCCGGCTGGACGAGATCGCGGCCGCAGGCGACCCGGCCGCCGCGCAGAGTGCGTACGGCGAGCTCGCCAAGCGCATCATGCGGGACGCCCCCGTCGTCCCCTTCCTCTGGGACCGGGCCGCCGTCCTGGTCGGACCGAACGTGGCCGGCGCGTACGGGCACACCGCCTTCGTCGGCCGGCTCGACCTCGTCTCGCTGGGGCTGCGGAAGTGACCGTCCTGCGAAAGCTGCTGGCCCAGCGCTCGGCGGCGCTGGCGCTGACCGCGGTTGCCCTGCTGGTGCTCACCGCACTCGCCGCCCCCCTGATCACCTGGCTGGCCGGCAGCTCCCCGACAGCCTTCCACGGCGAGGCGGTGGACCCGGCGCTCGGCGGACTGCCACGCGGGGTCGCGGGCGGGATCAGCGCCGAGCACTGGCTGGGCGTGGAGCCCGTCAACGGCCGGGACGTGCTCGCCCGGGTGGTGTACGGCGCGCGGGTCTCCCTGCTGATCGCCGTCCTGGCCACCACCGTGTCCCTGGTCCTCGGCACCGCACTCGGCCTGCTCGCCGGCTTCCTCGGCGGTTGGACCGACACCGTCATCGGCCGGCTGATGGACCTGCTGATGTCCTTCCCCAGCCTGATCTTCATGATCGCGCTGATCTCGGCCGCGCCCGGTGCCGACCGCCGACTGCTGCTGGTCGTGGTGCTCGGGTTCTTCGGCTGGCCGTACGTGGGGCGGATCGTGCGCGGGCAGGCGATGGTGCTCGCCCGCGGCGAGTTCGTGGCGGCGGCCCGGGTGCTCGGCGCGTCCCGGCGGACCCTGCTGCTGCGCGAGGTGCTGCCCAACCTGACCGGACCGGTGCTGGTGGTGGCGACGATGTCGATCCCGGCCTGCGTCGCCACCGAGGCCGGACTGTCCTTCCTCGGCGTGGGCGTGCAATCGCCGACGCCCTCCTGGGGGCAGATGATCGCCACCGCCGTGCCCTGGTACGCCGCCGACCCGGCCTACTTCCTCATCCCCGGCGTCCTTCTGTTCGTCACCGTGCTCGCGTTCAACGTGCTGGGCGACGCCGTGCGCGACACGCTCGACCCCCGGAGCGCATCACGATGATCCTCTACCTGCTGCGAAGACTGGTCGTCACCGCACTCGTCCTGCTGGTGATCTGCGCCATCACCTTCGCGATCTTCTACCTGATGCCCGCCGATCCGGCCCAGGGCGCCTGCGGCAAGGCCTGCAGCCCCGAACGGCTCGCCGGCATCCGTGCCACCCTCGGCCTGGACCGCTCCCCGCTCGCCCAGTTCGGGGACTACCTCGGCGGCATCGTCACCGGCCGCAGCTACGGCAACGGCGCGCAGGCCGTCCAGTGCCCGTTCCCCTGCCTGGGCTTCAGCTTCCAGACGAACCAGCCGGTCTGGCGGATGCTGACCGGCCGGCTGCCCGTCAGCGTCTCCATCGCCGTCGGCGCGGCCCTGCTGTGGCTTGCCGTCGGCGTGGCGGCGGGCGTGGTGTCCGCGCTGCGGCGCGGCAGCCTCTGGGACCGCGCCGCGATGACGGCCGCCCTCGGCGGGGTCTCGCTGCCGGTCTACTTCACCGCGCTGGTGCTCCAGTACCTGCTGGTGGTCGAGCTGAACCTGCTGCCCTACCCGACGGCCGTCCCACTCACCGAGGACCCGGCCGGCTGGGCGCAGTCGATGGTGATGCCCTGGATCACCCTGGCCATGCTCTACGCCGGCGTGTACGCCCGGGTCACCCGCAGCGAGATGCTGGAGAGTCTCGGCCAGAACTACGTCCGCACGGCGCGGGCCAAGGGCCTGGCCGAGGTCACCGTCGTACGGCGCCATGCGCTGCGGCCCGCGCTGATGCCGATCGTGACGATCTTCGGCATGGACCTCGGCGCCCTGCTCGGCGGTGCACTCATCACCGAGTCGGTCTTCGGCCTGCCCGGCGTCGGCAAGCTCGCCGCCGACGCCATCACCGGTGCCGACCAGCCGGTGATCCTCGGCGTGACGCTGTTCGCCGCCGGCTTCGTGGTGCTCGCCAACCTGATGGTCGACCTCGTCTATGCCGTGCTCGACCCGAGAGTGAGGGCCGTCGGATGACTCTCCTCACCGTACGAGACCTGACAGTCGACTTCGCCTCCGGTGTCCGTGCCGTCGACGGACTCGACCTCGACCTCGCGGCCGGGCAGGTACTCGGCGTGGTCGGGGAGTCCGGCAGCGGCAAGTCCGTCACCAGCCTCGCCGTGCTCGGGCTGCTGCCCCGCGATGCCCGGGTCGACGCCGAAATCCGCTTCGACGGGCGCGAGTTGACGGGTATGGACCAGCGCTCCCTGCGCCGCCTGCGCGGCGACCGGATCGCCATGGTCTTCCAGGACCCGCTGTCCTGCCTCAACCCGTACTACCCGGTGGCCTTCCAGATCGCCGAGGCCTACCGGGCCCACCACCGGGCCGGGCGGAAGGCGGCCCACCGGGTCGCCGTTCGGATGCTGGAGCGCGTCGGCATCCCCGAGCCCGAACGGCGCGCCCGCTCCTACCCGCACGAGTTCTCCGGCGGGATGCGCCAGCGGGTGATGATCGCGATGGCGCTGTGCCTGGAGCCGGACCTGCTGATCGCCGACGAGCCGACCACCGCGCTCGACGTCACCGTCCAGGCCCAGATCCTCGACCTGCTGCGCGAACTGCGGCGGGAGGCCGGTACCGCGATCATGCTGATCACTCACGACATGGGCGTGGTCGCCGGGCTCGCCGACCAGGTCGTCGTGATGCACGACGGCCGCGCGGTCGAACGCGGCACCGTCCACGACGTCTTCCACCGCCCGCAAGCGGCCTACACCCGGGGCCTGCTCGCCTGCGTGCCGCGCGTCGACGGGCCGCTGCCGCACCGGCTGCCCACCCTGGAGACGAGCTCATGAGCCACCCGCTGGAGACTCCCCCGCTGGACACCCCCTTGCTCGAAACCCGCAGCCTCGTCAAGCGCTTCCCTGTCCGACATGGCCTCACCCGGCGCCTCGCCGGACACGTCACCGCCGTCGACGGCGTCTCACTGCGGGTCGGCCCGGGCGAAACCCTCGGCCTGGTCGGCGAGTCCGGCTGCGGCAAGTCAACCGTGGCCCGCCTGCTCACCCGGCTGGAGCGGCCGACCTCCGGCACCATCCGATTCGCCGGGCAGGACCTCGCCGACCTCGACGAAAGCCGGCTGCGCCCGGTCCGCCGCGAACTCCAGATGGTCTTCCAGGACCCGCTCTCCTCGCTCAACCCCCGCCAGACCGTCCGCCGGATCCTCGCCTCGCCCTTCGCCTACCAGCAGCTGGTACCCGACGAGCCGGTGGAGCGGCTGCTGGAACGGGTCGGGCTGAAGGCCGAACACGCCGACCGCCACCCGCACGAATTCTCCGGTGGCCAAGCCCAACGCATCGGCATCGCCCGTGCGTTGGCCCTGCGGCCGAAGCTGGTGGTGTGCGACGAGCCGGTCTCCGCCCTCGACGTCTCGGTGCAGGCCCAGATCCTCAACCTGCTCAAGGACCTCCAGGACGAGTACGGTCTCGCCTACCTGTTCATCGCCCACGACCTCGGCGCCGTCCGGCAGATCAGCTCCCGGATCGCCGTCATGTACCTCGGGTCCGTCGTCGAGACCGCCGACCGCGACACCCTGTTCGCCACGCCGGCCCACCCCTACACCCGCGCCCTGCTGTCCGCCGTACCGCTGCCCGACCCGGACGCCGAGCGCGGCCGCGAGCGCATCGTGCTCCGCGGTGACCTGCCCAGCCCACTGAACCCGCCCAGCGGCTGCCGCTTCCGCACCCGCTGCCCGAAGGCCGACGACCGCTGCGCCGCCGAGCGACCCACCCTGCGGGAGATCGCGCCGGGCCACGAAGTCGCCTGTCACCACCCGGAGTCGCAACAGTGATCCTGACCAGACACCGCCTGCCCGGGCTCGCGGTGACCGACCACGCCTTCACCGTCCCACTCGACCACGCCGACCCCGGCGGCGCAACCATCGAGGTCTTCGCCCGCGAGCTGGCCGACCCGGTTCGCGCCGGGCGCCAACTGCCCTGGCTGCTCTACCTCCAGGGCGGGCCGGGAGGGAAGTCACCGCGCCCGGTGAACACCGGCGGCTGGCTCGACCACGCCCTGAAGACCCACCGGGTACTGCTGCTCGACCAGCGCGGCACCGGCCGCTCCACCCCCGTCACCGCCCGCGCGGCGGCCGGCCTCGGCCCGGCCCGCCGCCTGGCGGATCACCTGGCGCTGCACCGGGCCGACTCGATCGTCGCCGACGCCGAACTGATCAGACGCCAACTGTGCGGTGACCGACCATGGGAGACGCTCGGCCAGAGCTACGGCGGCTTCGTCACCCTCAGCTACCTCTCCTTCGCGCCCGCGGGCCTGCGCGCCTGCTACATCACGGGCGGACTGCCGGGCCTCGACGCCACCGCCGACGACGTGTACGCCGCCACCTATCCCCGGGTGCGCGAGCGGCTCACCTCCCACTACCTCCACCACCCCGGCGACCGCCCGCTGCTGCGACACCTCGCGGACCTGCTCGACCGCCACCCGGTCCACCTCCCGGACGGCGACCGGCTCACCGCACGCCGCCTGCGCACCCTCGGCCTCATGCTCGGCATGGGCGACGGCTCCGCCCGCCTGCACTGGCTGCTCGACGAAGCCCTCGGCGCCGACGGCGCCCCCACCGCCACCTTCCTCCACCAGGTCATGCAGCTGACCTCCTTCACCGACAACCCACTCTTCGCCGTCCTCCAGGAGTCCATCTACGGCCGCGGCGCCACCGCCACCGGCTGGGCCGCCGAACGCGCGTTAGCCGCCCACCCCGCGTTCGCCGAGGATGCCGACCCGCTCATGCTCACCGGCGAGATGATCTACCCCTGGATGTTCCGGGAGGTCGCCGGCCTGCGCCCGTTCGCCGAGGCCGCCGACCTGCTCGCCGCACGCACCGACTGGCCCGAGCTGTACGACCCGGCCCGGCTCGCCGCCAACCAGGTCCCGGTGGCCGCCGCCGTCTACCACGACGACATGTACGTGGACGCCGGCCTGTCCCTGCGCACCGCCCGCGCGGTCGGCGGCCTGCGCGCCTGGGTCACCAACGAGTGGGAGCACGACGGTGTGACCGCCTCCGGTGGGCGGGTCCTCGCGCGTCTGATGGACCTGGCCTCCGGCCGGGCCTGAGCAAACCCCCGATGGGAGAACCGTGTTGAACCCCCGCCTCCTCGCCGGTGCCCTGGCGCTGGCCCTCCCGCTGGTCGCCGCCGCGTCCCCCTCCCCCAGCGCGTCCTCCCCCACCGCCTCCGCCGCCGCCTGCGCCCTGCCCGGCCGAACCGGCTGGACCGACGAGGGCCACGACACCGACCGCACGCAGTTCCAGCGGCCGATCGGCACCAAGCACGTGCTGATGCTCTTCGTCGACTTCCCCGACGCCCCGGCCACCGGCGAACTCGGCGACTACTACCACCAACTCGCCCCGGCCGCCGACTGGATGAGGCAGGAATCCTACGGCCGCACCCGCCTCGCCATCACCCCGCTCAACCGCTGGCTCCACCTGCCGCAGGATTCCGGCTCCTACGGCTTCCAGCGCGGCATCAGCTTCGAACAGCACGAAGCGTACGTGCGCCAGGCCGTCGAGGCCGCCGGCCCGGGCGTCGACTTCTCCCGGTACGACCTGCTCTACATCGTCCCGACCAGATCGGCCTCCGCCATCACCTTCTCGCCCACCTACCTGTACGACCCGGCCGCCCCCGGCATCGTGGCGGGCGGCACGCGGATCAAATGGGCGGTCACCTTCGGCCAGGACATGTACCGCTGGGGCCCCAAGGTCGCCGCCCACGAGACCTCGCACACCTTCGGCCTGCCCGACCTGTACGCCTTCGACGGCACCGACGCCCACCGCTTCGTCGGCGGCTGGGACGTGATGGGCCTCATCTCGGGACCGGCACCGCAGCATCTCGGCTGGGAGCGCTGGAAGCTGGGGTGGATCGACGACCGCCAGGTCGCCTGCCTGCCCACCACCGGCAGCCGTGCGGTCCACCTGCGGGCGATCGAACGCCCCGGCGGCACCAAGATCGCGGTGGTCCGCACCGGCGAGACCACCGCGTACGTCGCCGAGTCCCGCCGCACCGTCGGCGGCGACGCGTCCGCGTGCTCGTCCGGTGTGCTGATCTACCACGTCGACACCTCCGTCCGGACCGGCAACGGCCCGGTCCGGGTGATCAACGGCCACCCTGAGGCCACACCGCCCTCGGGCTGCCGGCCGCTCGACCTGGCGGCCTACCGGGCCGGCGAGTCCTTCACCGACCCCGCCACCGGCGTCCGGATCGAGGTCGGCCACCAGGGCCCGCTCTCCGACACCGTGACGGTCACCCGGACCGGCTGACCGCCCGCTCCTCGGACACCCCCTGAGCCCGCGCCGCGCGGGCGGCCGTTCGGGTGCCCCACCACCCGCGTCCGCACGGCGCGCCGGGGCCCGGCCGGGGGCTCTCCGCCCCCGGCCGGGCCTTCCTCACCGTCCTCGCCCCAGGAGGAACACCACTGTGCGAGCCCTCTCGACATCCCCCTTGCGAACCTCCACCAGAGCGCTCCGCCCGGCGGCCGCCTGCTCGCCGTCGTCGGCACCTGAGTGGCTGTCAGGAGACTGAGTTCGCCGCCGTCCGGGACTCCGTGATGGATTACGGCCGCACGCCGTCGATCGCGATGGCCAACTGGCGGGGCCCGCGCAGTACGGCGTTCTGGCGGTAGGGCGGGGGGTCCTCCACGAGCCGTGGCCGCTCCAGTCGGCGGGCGAGTTCAACGAGGGCGATCTGGGCCTCCAGCCGGGCGAGCGGCGCGCCGAAGCAGCTGTGGATTCCGCTGCCGAGCCCGAGGTGCTGGATGTCCTTGCGGTCGGGATCGAAGCGGTCCGGGTCCTCGAAGCGCTGGGGGTCGCGGTTGCCGGCCGCCACGACCAGGCACAGCGGGGCACCCTTGGGAATGGCAACGCCGTGGACCTCGATGGCGGTGATCGGGGTGCGGTTGGGCAGCATCTGCACGGGCGGCTCGTACCGCAGCAGCTCCTCGACGATCGGCACCGCCAGGCGCGGGTCGTCGCGGAGCCGGTCGAGGACGTCCGGGTGGCGCAGCAGGGTGAGCATGCCGTTGCTGATGAGGTTGACCGTCGTCTCGTGGCCGGCGACGAGCAGCAGTGCGGCGGTGCTGAGCACCTCCATGCTGGTCATGGCGCCCTCGGGACCGTGGCCGGCGATGAGTTGGGAGAGCAGGTCGTCGCCGGGCGACTTGCGGCGGTCCTCGATCAAGCCGTTCAGGTACATGCCGAGCTGCACCCGGGCCTCCTGGGCGGCGCGGTCCCGCTCGGTGGTGTCCTGGCCGTGCTGCGGGTCGAGGCTGCTGACGACGGTGTCGGCCCAGCCGTGGAACTTGGCCTCGTCGTCGCGGGGGATTCCGAGGAGCCGGCAGATCACGGTGACCGGGAAGGGGTAGGAGAACCGGTCGACCAGATCGATGGTGTCGCCGTCCAGCCCGTTGATGAGGTCCGTGACAATGGTCCGCAGCTCGCCCTGCATGCCGTCGATGCGCCGGGGGCTGTGCGGAGGGCCGAAGGGGCGGTTGGTCATCGCCCGGAGCCGATCGTGCTCGGGCGGGTCGAGCTTCAGAAAGGTCGGCGGCAGGACCCCGTCGGCCTCCTCCTGCGAGAGTCCGGCGTCAGCGGGTGCCGCCCGGTTGTGGATGTCGGAGCTGATCCGCGGGTCGTGGAGGAGGCTGATGATGTCGTAGTGCGTGCTGACCACGTAGCTGCCCGTCTCGTCCCGGTGGACCGGATTCCTGCGCAGTTCCGCGTAGAGGGGGTACGGGTCGGCGCGGTTGGCGTAGTCGGTGATCTGCTGCATCAGCGAGGCGTGTGTCATGACGGGTCCTTGGGTGCGTGGGCGCCGGCCCGGGGGCATGGGGCTCGGGCCGGGTTCGGGCGGCGGACGGACCGGGCCCCGGCGATGGTCCGGGCTCCGGCCCGGCGGATGTGTCACGGCCGACGGATGCGTCACCGCCGGGCGGCGGTGAACGTGAGCCGCTGGTCGGCCGGGGAGTACCCGCTGACGGTGACCGTCGGGCCGTGCGTGGGCACCGACGGGTCGGGGAAGTCGGCCGGAACGGGGCTGCGTCCCTCGGGGCGCCGGTCCATGGTGGGGAACTCCGGCGGGAACGGCGCGGTCGACTCGATCAGCCGCTGGTAGAACTCCAGCCAGCGGGCGTGGTCGAAGGTGACCGCGCCGATGACCCGCCCCTGGTAACCGTAGACGGCGGTGAACCGGCGTTCGGCGAGCGACCCCTGGGCGACGAGGATCTCCGTGCCCATGGACGGCACGCCCACGGATTTGATGTTCACTCCGAACTGGGAGGACCAGAAGGCGGGAACCCACAGATGGGGGATGCGGTCCGGGCCGGTACTGATCATGTTGTGCGCGGCGACCTCGGCCTGGGTGACGGCGTTGCCCCAGTGCTCCAGGGACAGGAACTGGTAGCCGAACAGCGGGTGCGGGGACCGTGCCACGTCGCCGGCCACGAACACGTCGTCGGTGACGATGCCGCGGATGTCGAACGCCCGGCACCCGGCGTCGCAGGCGATGCCGCGGGGGCCGGCGCCCAGGCCCGAGCCGGCCAGCCACTCGGTGTTGCGGGTGGCGCCGAGCGAGACGACCACCACGTCCGCCTCGATCTCGGCGCCGTCGGACAGGCGGGCGGCCCGCACCCGCCCCGCCGCGTCGCCCTCCAGAGCCGTCACCATGACGCCGCAGCGCAGGTCGACCCCGTGGTCGCGGTGCATCTGCCCGGCCACCTCGCCGATCACCCCGCCGAGAGCGCCCACCAGGGGGGCGGTGCCGCGTTCGGCGACGGTCACGGGGATGTTCCGCTCCCGGCAGGCGGAGGCGATCTCCGAGCCCGTGAAACCCGCGCCGATCACGAGCACCCGGCGGGGGCCCGCCTCCAGCCGGCGGTTCAGGCGTGCCGCGTCATCGCGGGTGCGCAGGACGAACACGCCGTCGAGCGCGGCTTCGGCCTCGTGCGGCCACGGACGGGCCCGCACCCCGGTCGCGATCAGCAGCCGGTCGTACTCGACCTCGTCGCCGTCGGCGAGCTTCACCCGCCGGGCAGCCATGTCCAGGCCGGTGGCCGCGCAGCCGAGCCGCCAGTCGGCGTCCAGATCCCGGCGGCGGGGCAGTGCGGTCTCCTCGGCGGCCGCGTTGCCGAGCAGAACCTGTTTGGACAGCGGCGGCCGGTCGTACGGCTCGTGGGGCTCGTCGCCGATCAGGGTGAGGGAGCCGGTGAAGCCCGTCTCCCGCAGGGCCTCGGCCCCGCGCAGTCCGGCGAGGGACGCGCCGACGACCACGATGCGTCCCTCGCGCCTGAGCCAGTCGATGTAGCCGTCACCGCGCACCGGATCCTCCATCCCCAGCCCCTGCGGGAGCCGCGTCGTCCCGGTCGTCCAGGACGATCGCCTGGACGGGGCACGCCGCAACGGCGCGTTCCACCTTCTCCCGCTGGTCCGGGTCGGCGTGTGGGGTGTAGAGCAGGGCTTCGTCACCGTGCATGGTGAAGACATCCGGGGCGAGGAATGCGCACTGCGCGTATCCCTGGCAGCGGTTGAGGTCGACCAACAGCCTCATCGGGCTCCGCCTTTCGAGGGGGCACGTTCCATGCCAGCCTCCGGGAGGGCCGACGGTCGTGCGCGCCGGAGCCTCCGGAGGAGTGACGGGCCATGGCGAGGCGGCGCGCGGACCTTGCGGCAGGCCGCAGCGCGACCACGGACGGGAGCGCTCACGGCACCATCACGATCAGCACGGGCCCGGTGGCGAACGTCATCGTGCTGCCGTCGGGCAGGGTGAACGATGTGCCCGCGGCGGGGTCGGGTCGGCTCCAGCCGACGCTCCACACCTTGCCGTCGCGCAGTACCTGCGCCTGTCCGGAGCCGGTGCTCCGCGTGAACACCTCATTGTCGGGGTGCCCGGCATTGTGGTCGGTGAACATGCCGGGGACGATGCTGACGTGCTGGACGACGACGGTCGCTGTACCGGACCAGGCCGGGCGGCCGTCCACGACGATGTCGTACGTACTGCCGTTGAAGCGGACGCCGATGGACGCGGCGGGCAGGTGCCAGGTCATGGTGCCGAGCGCGCTGCCGCCGCCCGGCGCGGCGCCGAACACGAAGCCGGGAGAGCGGGCGGGCACGGACGGGAACCGGGCGAGGATCTGGTGCGGGTCGATGAAGGTGGGGTCCATGGCGCGGTGGGTGAAGGCCCCCGGGTCGGTCGACGGGGTGACGTTCTGCAGGTCGGCCTTGTCGAGGAGCGGAATGAGCCCGCTGATGGCACCGCTGTAGGCGAAGTCGAGGTGCCCGTACTGCTGGAGGAGCGGGATGTCGGTCTCCCGGGCGGAGCGCACGGGGCCGACCGAGGCGGGCAGGTGGTTGGCGTCGTACACCGCGAGGAACCGGGACTGGCCGCCCTCGACCTGGATCCAGTACACGATGTCGGCCTGCGCGAGTCCCTGGTGGATCGCCTGGACGTGCGCGCCGACATTGTCGATCTTCACGGCGAGGGTGTTGCCCGCCGTTCCGATGTTGTCGAGCGGGTTCGGCAGCTGCGCGGCCGGTGGCGCGGGCCGGCTCGGCACCGGTGCCACGGGCACCGACCCTGTGGGTCGTTGGGGTGCGGCGCTACCGCATCCCTGGACGGCGGCGAGCCCGATCGCGGCCCCGGCCGCCACGAGCGGCAGTCCGATCTTCACGTGGGTACGCAGGCCCGCCCACCGGGCTGCCGGTGCGCGGGCCGTGCCGCGGATGTTCACTGAAGCTCCCTTCCCTGCGCGGAAGAGGTCGCGTTCCCAGGTGCGGATCCGGTCGTGATCGGCGGCGGGCCCAACCCGGTACCCGGCGCGGGACCTGCGGGATGCGCGGCGCGGCATCGGCGGCGGCTGGCCGGAAGGAGGCGGAACGCGGCACCAGATCGCAACGGCGTGGTTGATGAGGCCGTGGGCCTGCTCGGCCACCCCGGGACTGGGAAGCAACGTGTTGACACTACTGAGGACGATCAGTCGGCCCTAGCCGGTTCCGGTGCGCTGGTCACACCGACGTTGCGCCTCGCCTCGCTCGGCGGCGGGCGGGCGGCACGATGCGGACCCGCTGCTCGGCGGGCGCCTTCTCGATGTCGTCGAGCTGCGCGACGATCGTGCCGCGCAGGTCGTCGTAATCCTCGAAGGAGTGGTCGTTGAACAGGGTGTAGCCCGTCCACATCAGGTTGGCGCACACCCGTGCCGGCACCCGGCCGGTCCGGGCGCCCATCCCGACCAGCGCCACCGACGTGATGCTGCCCGGCGCCTCGTCGTTCTTCCGGTGGATCGCCTGGAACGCGGCGGCGCACGCCAGGGCTACGTTCAGGGTCTCGCTGACGTTCTCCGAGGACGACTCCATCGTGGGCGTCGAGATCAGGAACTTCGGGTCGACCGCCCCGGACGGAACGCAGACCGCGCTGCCCACCGGGAGCCCGCCCGCGAACCGGTCGCGGATCGCCCGCTGCACACGCAGCTGGATCCCGGCTCCGAGGTGCCGCTTGATGACCGCGTCGACCCCACCGTCCATCCGGCCCCGGGAGTTGGTGGGGCTGACCCAGGCGTCGACCTTCTCGTCCAGAATCGAGCCCTCGTGGATCTCGATCTCGGGGGTGTCGGCGAACGCCGCTCGCCACGACTCCACCACGGCCGCGTTGAGGTCGGTCAACACCACTCTGAGCGGCGGCTGTACGCGGTTCACAGTCATGGTTCACTCCGTTCGAGACAGGTCCCTCTACTGGTCACGAAGCTACCGCGGCCCTCTGACAGAGCAGTCGCTGTCCGCAGCCGCCACGGACCGGCGGCTACGGCGCCTCCCTGCACCATGAGGGCCTGTCAGTGGGCTGACGTACTCTCATGATCGATCGAGGTCGGCACACGAGGGTCCACCGGTCACCTGCCTGGCGTCCCGAGTTCGTCGTCGCCGCTCCAGGGCTGTCACAAGGAATCGACCACCTCGCCGATCATCTCCCGCCGTTACTCACGGTTCGACTGTTCGGAGCCCTTCACCATGAACGATTCCAACGCCCCCACCACACCCGACCCGAATGACCCGCTGGCCCTCGCGGAACTGTTCAAGGGCGGTGGCGAACCGTGGCTCCCGCTGCTCAAGCCGGTCATCGAGGCGCAGCCGGGTGCGGCCGCGTTCATCGGCTCGGGCCGTGCCCCGGAGGTCGTCCCCGTCCGTGAGCTCACCTTCCAGGCGCTCAAGCCCCACGCACCGCACAAGTGGAAGGTGGTCATCTTCGGTCAGAACCCGTACCCGCGGCCGGAGAGCGCCACCGGCATCGCCATGTTCGACAACACCTTCCACGACTGGAAGGACAGCCAGTTCGGCCGGGTCGTCAGCATCCGCTGCATCATCAAGGCAGCGGCCATGTGGAAGTACGGCATTCCCAAGAAGACCCCGATCGCAGACATACGTGCGCTGTTGAAGAAGCAGGACACCGTCCAGCCGCCGGAATGGTTCCAGGCGATGCTCACACAGGGTGTGCTGCTACTGAACGCGGCACTCACCGCCGGCAGCGACGGGGCGACGGGGACCGACCGGCACACCGCGTTCTGGCGTCCGGTCACCGAGCGGATCGTCGAGGAGATCCTCAAGGCCAAGCAGAACGCGGACGAGGAGGACCGCGGGGTGGTCTTCGCCTGGTGGGGTGCGCACGCGCGCAACCTGAAGAAGGTCGTCCTCCAACTGCAGAAGAAGTACCCCGAGGTCGAGGTCCGGCACATCGACCACGCCAATCCCGCAGCGCAGGGCGACATCTTCTGCGACGGAGAGCACTTCGCCATGGTGAACGCGGCCCTCGCGTCGCTCGACGCCGATGAGATCGACTGGCTGCCGAGCAAGGGGTGGAACGAGCTCGCGGCGGAAACCGGCGGGACGGGCGGCGACGTCGCCGAACGCATGGGCGCGTTCATCGCGTCCACCATGGAGCTGCACCAGCTCTACCTCGATCGGCTCGCCGGCGTCAAGGACGAGGGGCTGGAACTCCCCGCGATCACCGGCGTGTTCGACACCCCGCCGATGGGCTTCCGCGACGCCGTCGGCCCGGTCGCCGAGCTGCTGTCCGGCCTGGAGCGGCACGTCGAAAGGTCGCACGAATTCGGCAAGCGGCGGGCGGACGAAGCGGTCGACGGGCTGTCCGCCGACGCGGTCGCCGCCCTCTATCTCTACACCTGCGAATCCGCGTTCTACCGGGAGATCAACGCCACCCTCCGTTCCCCGGACCGGTCCCGGCTCGTCCCGTACCTCCCGTATCTGCGGCTGCTCTTCTCGGCGGTGTCGCAGCTGCCCGCCCGCACGGAGCCGCTGTGGCGCGGGGTGCCGCTGGACCTGCGGGCCCAGTACCCGCTCGGCCGGACCGTGACCTGGTGGGGCGTCTCCTCGTGCACGTCCGAGCCCGGCGTGGCCCGGGGATTCCTCGGCAGCCGCGGCAAGCGGACGCTCTTCGAGGTGCACCCCGCCCGGGCGGTGGGCATCCGCCGCTTCTCCGCGTTCACCGGCGAGGAGGAGTTCATCCTCGTGCCGGGCACGCAGCTCAAGGTGACGGACGTCAGGACCGAGCGCGGCGGCCTGTGCACCGTGAGGCTGACGGAACTGCCGGAGCAGACCCTGGTGTCCTGACCAGCCGTTCCGTCCCCGGAGACGTACGACGCTCCGGGACGGCTCCGGGGCCGGCCCTGCACCCGCCCTCAGGCCTGCCCCGCCTTCGCGGGCGGATCGGCGTGGGGCGGGCCCCTTCGCCGGTACCGGCACCAAGCCCCGACGATCAGCCCCTGCACCCCCTGCCCGGGCGCCCGGGAGTGCCCGGGCAGGGGGCCGTCGATGCGCCGGGATCCGATGCCTTGTCACCCGTACAGCTCGTCAGGCTCGTCGTGGTGGGCGTTTGCCGTTGACGATCTCATCAAGAGCTGGACGCACCCGGAACGAGGACACCAAGATGACCCGATCGTTTCCCCGCCGACGCAAGACGACGGCCTACCGTGGCCTGGCGGTGGCGGCCATAGCCGTCGCGGGGCTGCTCCCGCTGGCAGCACCCGCGAACGCGGCTGCACCCGACCTGGTGACGGCGCACGGACACGACCATCGTCACGACCGCGGGGACGGTCACTGGCGCGGACACGCCCATGGCCACGCCCGCAGCGAGAGCCACCGGACGGATCACCGTGAGGATCACCGCCGGTCCGGCGACGTCAGCACCGACGTCAGCACCGACGAGGACTGTGCGCCGGAGGAGCTCAGCCCCGAACTCGTGGCCAAGCTCGACGCGGCCATCCGGCAGACGATGAGCCAGACGGGTGTTCCCGGTGTCTCCGTCGGGCTGTGGCTGCCGGGGAAGGGCCAGTACGTCCGCTCGTTCGGCGTCGCCGACAAGAAGACCGGCGCCCCCATGACCGACGACCTCTACATGCGGATCGGCAGCGAGACCAAGACCTTCACCGCCACCGCGGTGCTGGAGCTGGTCGACGACGGACTGGTCGGGCTCGACGACCCCATCTCGAAGTACGTGAGCGGCGTCCCGGACGGCGACAAGATCACCATTCGCGACCTTGCCGAGATGCGCAGCGGCCTGTTCCCGTACTCCTCGGACCCGGGCTTCGTCACCGCGCTGGAGTCGGACCCCACCAGGCCCTTCACTCCCCACGAGCTGCTCGCGTACGGGTACAAGCACCCCAACGTCGCCGCGCCGGGGACGCAGTTCCTGTACAACAACAGCAACTACATCCTGCTCGGCCTGGTCGTCGAGAAGGTGAGCGGCCGCCCGCTGGCCGACTTCATCCACGACCGGGTGACACAGCCGAGCGATCTTGAGCACACCGTGTTCCCCGCAGGCGCCGAGTTCCCGTCGCCGCACGCGCACGGCTACACCAACCAGACCCTCAACGGCGCGACGGTGGACGCCACGGACTGGAACCCGAGCTGGGGCTGGGCCGCCGGCGCGATGGTCTCCACCCTGTGGGATCTGAAGCACTGGGCCAAGGACGTCGCGACCGGCACGCTGCTCTCCTCCGCGACACAGGCGCAGCGCACCAAGTTCCTGCCCGCCGGTCTCCCCGGCGCGGGCTACGGGCTCGGCCTGTTCGACGTCCAGGGGTGGATCGGCCACAACGGCTCACTGCCCGGGTACGAGAGCCTCACCATCTACCTGCCCGAGCTGGACGCGACCCTCGTGGTGGTCCTCAACACCGACATCCTCACCCAGGGCATCGAGCCGAGCACCCTCTTCGGCCAGGCCATCACCAAGATCGTGACGCCGAACAACGTCTACTTCATCCCCGCGGTGAAGTAGACCGTCGCCTTCGCCGAGGATCGTGACCGGAGCTCCTGACCGGTCACGATCCGTTCGGGGGTGCGGGCCGCCCGGTCGGTGACCGGTCGTCACGCGGTGGCGCCAGGGGCCTCGGGCTCCTCCGTGGGGCGGATGTCAGGCGTTCTCGCGGGCGAAGGTCCGGGTGCCGACGGCGACGCAGACGGCGGCCAGGACGACCGAGACGAGCGTGCCCTCCAGCACGGCCGCGGTGGCGTAGTGGCCGGCGAACAGGTCGCGGATGGCCTCCACCACGTACCGCAGCGGGTTCAGCCGGGAGAGGACGTCCAGCCAGGTCGGGGCGAGGCTCATCGGCAGCAGGATGCCGGCCAGCAGCATGATCGGCAGGGCGGCCGAGGTGAGCAGCGGGGCGAACTGGTCTTCGGACTTGAGGGCCACGCCCAGGGCGAGCGAGAGCGAGGCCAGCGCGATGCCCAGCAGTACGACGAGGAGGACGGCGGCGAGGACGCCGAGGATGCCGGCCCGCAGGCCGAGCAGCACGCCGACCGCGACGATGATCACCGACTGGGTGAGCAGGATCGCGACCTCGCGCCCCACCCGCCCCATCAGCAGGGCGAAGCGGCTCACCGGGGTGACCCGCAGCCGCTCGATCACGCCGGAGCGGACGTCCGAGATGATGCCGAAGCCGCAGAATCCGGCGCCGAAGAGTGCCAGGTAGACCAGGACGCCGGGGACGAAGGTCTGCCAGGTGTCGCCGTCGCCGCTCAGGCCGCCGACCTTGGTCAGCAGCGGGCCGAACAGCAGGAGGTAGAGGACGGGTTGGACCAGGCCGAGGATGATCGTGATCTTGTTGCGGAAGGTGAAGCGGACCTGGTTGTCGAAGACGAGCAGGGTGTCGCGGAGTGTCTGCATGTCGGCCTCGGTTCAGACGGCGCCGGCGGCGGCAGCGGCGGGTTCCTCGGAGCGGCCGGTGAGGGTGAGGAAGACGTCGTCCAGGGTCGGACGGTCGACCTGCACGGACACCGGCTCGACCTGGCGTGCCTCCAGGGCGCGGAGCAGGTCGATCATGGTCCGGCTGCTGTGCTCGGTACGGAACCTGAGGGTGTCGCCGGTGGCGGTCAGCCCGTGGGTGCCGGCCAGCCCCTCGACCACGGACACGGCCTCCTGCACGCCGCCGGGCTCGACCTCGATGGTGACGGCGTCGCCCGCGACGCGCCGCTTGAGCTCCTCGGGGCTGTCCTCGACCAGGACGGTGCCGCTGTCCATGATGAGGATCCGGTCGCAGAGCGCGTCGGCCTCGTCCAGGTAGTGGGTGCTGAGGAAGACGGTGGCGCCGAGCTCGTCGCGCAGACGGCGGATGTGCTCCCACAGGTTGCTGCGGCTGGTCGGGTCGAGGCCGGTGCTGGGCTCGTCCAGGAAGATCAGCGGCGGGCGGTGGACCAGCCCGAGGGCGATGTCGAGCCGGCGCCGCTGGCCGCCGGAGAGGCTGCCGACGAGCCGCGTCGTCAGGTTCTCCAGGCCTAACCGGGCGGCGAGGGAACCGATCTGGTCCTGTGCCTCGGTCTTGGACATGCCGTACAGCCGGGCCTGGAGCATCAGCTCGTTGGCGACCAGTTCGGCCGGGTTGGCGCCACCGCCCTGGGCGACGTAGCCGATCCGGCGGCGCACGCCCCCCGGGTCGGCGAGCAGGTCGGCGCCGGCCACGGTGGCGGTGCCGGCGGTGGGCCGCAGCAGCGTGGTCAGCATGCGCAGGGTGGTGGTCTTCCCGGCGCCGTTCGGGCCGAGGAAGCCGACGATCTCGCCGGCGGCGACCGTGAAGTCGACGCCCCGCACCGCGTTCACCTCCCCGTGCGGCGCCTGGAACGTCCGGGCGAGCCCGTGGACTTCGATCATGTTCATGTGTGGACCTCCGCAGTCGGATCGTCGGTCACGCTGGTCACGTCGGTTCAGGTGGTCTCGTCGGCCTCGCAGGTCTCGCCGGCCGGGTCGGCCGCGCCCGGGGCGCCGTCGCGCCCGCCGGAGGCGTCCGCGACGGCCTGCTCGATGACCCGGTCGAGGTCGTCCTGCCAGGCGAGTTCGGCGTCCAGCTGGATCACCCGGCGCCGGAACATCGCCGCGTCGAGCGGGCCGATCGCGCCGGATTCGTACAGGGCCTCGCCCTCCGCCGCGATGCCGTCGCGCATCCCGCGGATCGCCTCGCGGCGGCGTTTGAGCAGGCCGAGCAGGGTCGGCGGATCGTCGGTCCGGGCGAACAGCAGCGCGACACCGAACGGGTCGGTGCCGTGATGGATCTCGGTGACGGCCTCCTCCCGGAGGCCGCGAAGCTCCATCTCGCCCTGGGCGGTGATGCGGTAGACGGTTCTTGCCGGCCGCCTGCCCACCTGCTCGGTGCGGACGGGCTCGACCTGACCGGTCTCGTCCATCGTCCGGAGCTCACGGTAGAGGGCGCCGACACTGACGCCGCCCCAGCTGCTGACGCTCGTCACCTCTGCGATGCGGCGGATCTCGTGGCCGTGCAGCGGACCGCTGCTCTGCAGCGTCCCGAGAACCATGAGTCGAGTTAGATTCACGGCTTTAGTATCGTGAGAGTAGTATCGCGAGTCAAGTTCATCTGACGGCATCGGAGGAGCAGTGGTGAGCCACACGGATCACGTCCCGGGCGGGGATGTCATCGAGATCGTCGGCGCCAGGACGCACAACCTGAAGGACGTCAACGTCACCTTTCCGAAGAACAAGATCGTCGCCTTCACCGGCGTGAGCGGCAGCGGCAAGACCTCCCTGGCCATCGACACCGTCCACGCGGAGGCCCAACTGCGGTACCTGAACGGCATCTCGCCGTTCTTCCGGCAGTTCATCTCGCCCAAGGACCGGCCCCAGGTGGACCGGATCAGCGGGCTCGGGGTCACCCTCGCGGTCGACCAGCGGCGGCTCAACCGCAGCCCCCGCTCGACCCTCGGCAGCATCAGCGGGCTGAACGACTACCTCGGGCTGCTCTTCGCCCGGATGCCCGCCCTCGGCCCGCTCGCCGTCGAGCACCCCGAGCTGCGCAACCTGACCAGCGCGTACTTCGACCGGTACAGCATGGAGGGCCGCTGCAAGCGGTGCGCCGGGATGGGCCACACCGAAAGCGCCGAACCGGACCGGATCATCACCCGGCCCGAGCTGCCGCTGTTCGGCGGCGCGGGCGAGTGGTTCGGGCGCACCAACTCCGGTGAGCACCTCGCGCTCCCGACCCTGGCCGCGCTGCACGGCGCCGACCTCGACCGGCCCTGGCGCGAGCTCCCCGAGTCCTTCCGGAACGCCGTGCTGCACGGCACGGACGGCGAGCCGGTCACCTTCAAGATCACCAGCCGGCACAAGAAGTCCGGCACCGAGACCGTGATCGAGCGCAGCGTCCCCCTGGTCGGCGCCGTCCGCGAGGTCACCCGGCTGCACGAGGCCTCCGGCACCGACACCGCGCGCGAGGCCTATGCCCGCTTCATGGTCCGGGTGGCGTGCCCCGCCTGCCACGGCACCGGCTTCGGCGAGACCGCCCGGACCCTCGAACTGGGCGGCCTCACCTACCCGGAGGTGATCAACCTGCCGGTGGAGGAGCTGCGCACCTGGGTGGACGGCATCGACGCCACCCTCACCCCGATGCAGCGGGAGGTCGCCGTCAACGTGCTGCCGGACTTCGCGCGCCGGGTCCGGCTCATGGTCGAACTCGGCCTCGGTCACCTCCAGGTGACCCGGACGGCCCCGTCGCTGTCCGGCGGCGAGCTCCAGCGGGCCCGGGTCACCGCGCAGCTGAACATGGACCTCAGCGGCATCATCTTCGTCCTGGACGAGCCGAGCGCCGGCCTGCACCCCGCGGACAAGCACCCGCTGCGCGAGATCCTGACCGACCTGCGCGACGCCGGCAACACGGTGCTGCTGGTCGAGCACGATCCCGAGCTCATCGCGCTCGCCGACTGGGTGGTGGACCTCGGCCCCGGCGGCGGCCGCCGGGGCGGCACCCTGGTCGCCTCGGTGCCGACGGCCGAGCTGAGCGGCCACTCGCACTCGGTCACCGGTGCCTACCTCGCCGGGCGCGGCCCGCGGGTGCACCGCCCCAAGCGGTTCGACCCGGCCGCCGCCGCCCGCCTGAGCCTGCTCGGCGTCGACGTGCACAACGTCCGGCTCGACCGCGTGGACATCCCGCTGAACACCCTGACCTGCATCACCGGTGTGAGCGGCAGTGGCAAGAGCAGCCTGCTGCACCAGGCGCTGGGCACCGGCCTGAACTCGGTGCTGCGCGGCGAGCGCCCGGCCGCCATGGCCGGCGTGGAGGGCGCCGGACGGCTCGGCTGGGTGACCGTCGTCGACCAGGACCCGATCGGCCGCACCCCCCGCTCCAACCCCGCCACGTACACCAAGGCCTTCGACACCATCCGCAAGCTGTTCGCGGCCACCCCGCGGGCCAAGGCACTGGGCCTGGGCGCCGGCGCCTTCTCCTTCAACTCCCCCGGTGGCCGCTGCGAGACCTGCACCGGCTACGGGCGGCGCCAGGTGGACCTGCACTTCATGCCCGACATGTGGGTCGAGTGCGACGTCTGCGAAGGCCGGCGGTTCACCCCCGAGGTGCTCAGCGTCACCTACCAGGGCAGGGCGGTGGACGAGATCCTCGCCCTGACCGTGGACGAGGCCGCCGAGTTCCTCACCCAGCCCGCGGGCCTGGCCGGCACGCTCCGGGCCATCCAGCGGGCCGGCCTGGGCTACCTCCAGCTCGGCCAGAGCGGCACCGAGCTGTCCGGCGGCGAGGCGCAGCGGCTGAAGCTGGCCAACGCGATCCTGCTCGGCACCACCAGTGGGCGCGGGCGCGGCCTGGTCCTGCTGGACGAGCCGGTCACCGGGCTGCACCCCTCGGACGTGCAGCGGATGGTGGACGCCTTCGACACGCTGCTGGCGAGCGGCAATTCGGTCGTGATCGCCGAGCACGACCTGCACGTCGCCGCCTGCGCCGACTGGATCATCGACATGGGCCCGGGTGCCGGCGACCGCGGCGGCCGGGTGGTCAACGAGGGCACGCCGGCCCGGATCGCCGCGGGGCCCGGGGTGACCGGCGAGTACCTGCGCCGGGTGCTCCCGGTCTGACCGCGGGCCGGGCGGGGCGGACCACCCTCGTCCAGCGCAGCTCAACCGTTTGTCGAGCCGCGTCCGGGACGATCCCGATCACAGGGATCGCCCCGGGCGCGGGGCGCTCCGGCTCGGGGCCACCGCCCGACCGGCCGGCGGGTCCGTGTCATCGACAGGATCCGCTCCGGGTGCGGCAGCCGGAGCTCTGCGGCGCCGTACGGCTCAGGGCTTTGCGCCGCCGTCCTCGAACGCCCTACGGCATGATGGTCGTGTGATCACCATCCATCTCAAGTACGAGATCGACGCCGACAAGCTCGCGGACTTCGAGGAGTACGGTCGCCGCTGGGTCCGGCTCGTCAATCGTTTCGGCGGGACGCACCACGGCTACTTCCTGCCGAGTGAGGGCGACAGTGACATCGCCTACGCCCTCTTCTCCTTTCCCAGCTTCGCCACGTACGAGCAGTACCGCACGGACAGCATGGCGGACCCGGAGTGCCAGGACGCATTCGAACTCGCCCGCAGCACCGGGTGCATCAAGCGGTACGAGCGCCGCTTCCTGCGGCCGCTCGACGGCGCGTCCTGACCGCCGGTCCGGCAGCGCGGCCCGGGCCGGCGGTCCCGGCGATCGGCTCGCCCGCCCTCAATTCTCGATTGGCGTCACAGCCCGCCTCACGGGCCCCATTCGGCGGGTGAGCTCGGATAGCGGCCGTTAACATGGCTGGTGCGGCGTCGGTGGTCGGCGTCGGAACCGCAGCGGAAATCCGCATCGGTGATAAGGAGTTGACGATGAGTCGTGGCTTCCATCTGAATCGGACGACCGATCCAGTGTCCGAGGCGGAGCGGTCCACCATTCTCGCTGCACCGGGCTTCGGGCGGTTCTTCACCGATCACATGGCCTCGGCCACCTGGACTCCGGCCGAGGGGTGGCACGACCGCAAGATCGGGCCGCTGGTGCCGTTCTCCATGCATCCGAGCGCCGCGGTGCTGCACTACGCGCAGGAGATCTTCGAGGGGCTGAAGGCGTACCGCCACGCGGACGGCAGCGTCTGGCTGTTCCGCCCGGAGGTCAACGCACGCCGCTTCGCCCGGTCCGCGAAGCGTCTCGCGCTCCCCGGGCTGCCGGAGGAGGACTTCCTCACCAGCGTCGAGGACTTGATCCGCGCGGACCAGTCGTGGGTGCCGGGCTCCGACGACGAGGGCAGCCTGTACCTGCGCCCGTACATGTTCGCCTCGGAGGCCTTCCTCGGTGTCCGGCCCGCGGAGCACGTGACCTACTCGGTGATCGCGAGCCCGGCGGGGCCCTACTTCGCCGGCGGCGTCACCGGCATCACCCTGTGGGTCAGCAGTGAGTACACGCGCGCGGGGCGGGGCGGCACGGGCGCGGCCAAGTGCGGCGGCAACTACGCGTCGAGCCTCGCCGCACAGATCGAGGCCCGGGAGCACGGCTGTGACCAGGTCATGTTCCTGGACGACACCGGCGGCGAGGGCGGTCTGGAGGAGTCCGGCACGATGAACCTGTGCCTGATCACCTCGGCCGGTGAGCTGGTGACTCCCCCGCTCGGCACGATTCTCGAAGGCGTGACCCGGGACTCGATCCTGGCTCTCGCCGGGGAGTTCGGTCTGACCCCCGTGCAGCGCCCCATCACCCTCGCCGAGCTGCGGGCCGGTGCCGCCGACGGCACGATCACCGAGACCTTCGCCGCGGGTACGGCGGCGGTGATCACCCCCATCGTGGCCTTCAAGGGTGACGGCTACGCGTTCACGATCGGCAGCGGCACCCCCGGCAAGCAGACCGTCGCCATCCGCGAGCACGTGCTGGACATCCAGTACGGGCGCGCGGCGGACACCCGCGGCTGGATGCGGCGGGTCGTCTGACGCGGGTGGCCGGGGCCGCTCCGTGAGGGAGCGTCACCGGCCCGCGCCGGAACCGCCCTGCGGTTCCGGCGCCGCCACGGGCGTCAGCGGCCGGGCCCGAGATCCTCGGGGAGGACGACCTCACGCTTGAGGATCTTGCCGGTCGGGCCCTTGGGGAGGCTGTCGACCGTCCAGACCAGCCGGGGGTACTTGTACGGGGCCACCCGGTCCCGGACGAAGGCCCGGAGGTCGTCCGGCGTGGCCCGCGCCCCGCTGCGCAGGACGACCGCGGCGGCCACCTCCTGGCCGTGGGTGGCGTGGGGCACACCGACCACCGTGGCCTCCGCGACCGCCGGGTGCTCGTACAGGACGTCCTCCACCTCGCGTGGGTAGACGTTGAAGCCGCCGCGGATGATGACGTCCTTGCTGCGGTCCACGATCCGGAAGTCGCCGCACTCGTCCCGGGTGCCGAGGTCGCCGCTGTGCAGCCAGCCGTCCCTGACGGTCTGCGCGGTCGCGTCCGGCCGGCGCCAGTAGCCCTTCATCACGTTGTGGCCCCGGATGACCACCTCGCCGACCGTGCCGTCGGGCACCTCCGTGCCGGACTCGTCGACGATGCGCATCTCGACGCCCTCGATCGGGACGCCGATCGTGCCGGCGACCCGCTCCCGGTCGATCCGGTTGGCGCAGGCCAGCGGAGAGGACTCGGACAGCCCGTACCCCTCCAGGACGACGCAGTCGAAGTTCGCCTCGAAGCCGCGCAGCACCTCCGGCGGCAGCGGGGAGCCGCCGCAGAGGCAGACGCGCAGGGACGAGACGTCGTAGCGGGCGCGCTGCGGGTGCGTCAGCATCAGGGTGTACATGGTCGGGACCCCGAGGAAGACGCTGACGGCGTCCCGCTGGACCACGTCCAGGGCGGCGACCGGGTCGAAGCGGGGCAGCAGCGTCAGGCAGGCCCCCACGGCCACCGCGCAGTTGAGTCCCATCACCTGCCCGAAGGAGTGGAACAGCGGCAGGCCGCCGAAGATCACGTCGTCCTCGTCGATGCCCAGGATCTGGATGCCCGCGCCGACGTTGCCCAGGATGTTCCGGTGGGTCAGCTCGGCGCCCTTGGGTGCGCCGGTGGTGCCGGAGGTGTAGAGGATCACCGCGGTGTCCTCGCCGCCGCGCCTGCCCGGCTCCGGCCCGTCGGCCGGCTGCTGCTCGGCCGGCTGCTGCGCGCGTAGCGTCGCCGCGAGGGAGAGCGGTTCGACGGTGACGCAGCGGGTGCCGGTACGTCGTGCGCCCTCGACCGCCTGGTCGGCGCCCTCGTGCCAGGTGAGCAGCAGCGCGGCCTCGGCGTCCGAGAGACAGTGCTCGATCTCCCGGGACTTCAGCAGCGGGTTCATCGGCACGACCACCGCCCCGGCGCGCAGGATGCCGTAGTACAGCACCGCGAAGGTGGGCGCGTTGGGGAGCAGCACGGCCACCCGGTCGCCGGCGCGGACGCCCAGCGAGGCCAGCCACCACGCGGTCCGGGCGCTGAGCGAGTCCAGGTCGGCGAAGGTCAGCAGCTCCTCGTGCAGGCGGACGACCGTCCGGTCCGGGCAGCGGGTGGCCGTGACTGTCAGCAGGTCTTCGATGCGGTGCGGGGACGGATCGGTGTCGGCGGGCATGGGGCACTCCTCGGTCGGGCTCTGACGGATCGCCGGAGCGGTGGGAGACCGGCCGCTCCGGGGGACGAGATCAACTCGCGCCGGCGCGGTGCGGCGACGCCACGGCCGCCGGCAGCTCCGCATCGACGGCATCGGCTGCATCAGCGGCATTGACGGCATTGACGGCACCAGCGGCATCCGCGGCGGTGCGGTGCATCCACCGGGCTATCCGCTCCACCAGTCCGCGGTTGTGCCGGATCCACCGGAAGTGGTCCAGTGGGCGGCCGTCCGCCTGCTCGGCCGTGTAGCTCCAGCGTTCCACCCGGGCCGAGGTCAGCTTGGCGCACAGATGGTCGACCGCTCGCGGTGGCGCCAGCTCGTCGTTCTGCACGTCCACGGCCAGGAGCGGCAGGTCGACCTCGGCCAGTGCCCGCTCGTAGTCGGCGACCGCGCCGCCCACGCGGTAGCGGCCGGTGCGCATCTGCCGCGCCCAGTCCCGCATCAGCCCGGCGGACTCGCGGCCGCCGAAGCCGAACCGCTCACCCGGCCAGTGACCGAGCACCGCCGAGGCGAGGACCGAGAACTGGCTCAGCACCAGCCATCGCGGGCCCCGCCACGGGCCGAAGGTCCGGTACCAGGCGGACCCGCTGGCGACCAGCACCGCCCCGGCCAGCCGGGGCCGGAACACGCCGCAGTGCACCATCCCCAGCTGCCCGCCCAGGCTGTGCCCGAGCAGGAGGCGCGGCGCCCGGGGGTAGGCCTCGGCCACCGCGTCGAGCACCGCCCCGATGTCCTGCTCCACGATCTCGCGGTACCCGAAGCGGACCCCGCGCTTCGGGGCGGGCCCGCTCTCGCCGTGGCCGCGCAGGTCGCAGGTGACCACGGTGAGTCCGGCGGCGTGCAGCGAACGCGCGAGCGGGGCGTAGTGCCGGGCGGCCATCCCCATCGCCGGGAGGACCACCACGACCGGTGCGGCCGGGTCGGTCCTGGCCAGCACCCGTACCGTGCACCGGGCCCCGTCCGGCGCGGTGATCTCGGCCAGCACCGGGAACCGGGGGCTCTTCACGGGTGCGCCTCCCCCGGGCCGGGGCCCGGCCGCCAGCCGATCACCCCGGCGCCCCAGGTGATCCCGGCCCCGAACGCGGCCAGGCCGAGCAGCCGCGCCTCGTCGAGCAGGCCCTCGTCGCGGGCATGGGCCAGGGCCAGCGGGATCGAGGCCGCCGAGGTGTTGGCGACCCGGTGGACGTTGAGGTAGAGCCGCTCCGGAGGCAGGCCCACCTCCTTGCCGACCGCGCGCACGATCCGGGCGTTGGCCTGGTGCGAGACGAAGAGGTCGATGTCCTCGCAGGTCAGACTGCGACGGGCGAGCACCTCGCGGGTCGCCGTGGCCATCTTCTCCACCGCGTGCACGAAGACCTCCCGGCCGTCCATCCGCAGCTTGCGCTCGTCGCGGTCCGCATAGAGTAGCGGGATCTGCTCACCGTCGGTGCCGAGTGAGAAGCAGGGAGTGGGCGCGCCCGGGACGTCGGCCACCACCACGGCGCCGGCGCCGTCGGCCAGCAGCACCGCGGTGCCGCGGTCCTCGGGGTCGGTGATCCGGGTCAGCGCGTCGGCGCCGCAGACCAGCACGGCCTCGGCCCGGCCGGTCTCGATCAGCGCGGCGGCGTGGTCCAGACCGTAGACGAACCCGGCGCACGCCGCGTGCAGGTCGAAGGCCGCGGCCTGCGGCATCCCGAGCCGGTGGGCGACCTCCACCGACACGCCTGGCGTCACCCGGTCGGGGGTGATGGTGGCGACCACGACATGGCGGATGCTCGCGGCGCCGTACCCGGAGGAGCGCAGCGCCTCGGCGGCGGCGGAGACCACCAGGTCCGCGAGTCTGCCGTCCGGCGCGAGGAAGCGGCGCTCCTCGATCCCGGTGCGCTTGGTGATCCACTCCGAGGAGGCGCCGATCCGGTCGAAGTAGGAGTTCGGGACGACCCGTTCGGGAAGCGCGGCGCCCACGCCGACGATGGCCGCCGTCATCGCCCGCCCTCCTCGGCGGCGGGGCTGCCGCCCGTACGGAGGGCCGCTTCCTCGGCGAACGCGGGGCCGGTGCCCATCCGGACGGCGTGCATCCCGCCGTCGGCGTGCAGGATCTCCCCGCTGACGGTGGCGGCCAGGTCGGAGAGCAGGAACAGCACCGGTCCGACCACCGCCCCGGGGTCGGTCCGGTCCCAGCCGAGCGGCGCTTCGGCCTCCCAGCGGCCGGCGATCCGGTCGAAGGTGCTGATGGCCTGCCCGGCCACGGTCTCCACCGGGCCGGCCGCGACCAGGTTGACCCGGATCCCCGACGGGCCCAGGTACATCGCGAGATAGCGGCAGACCGCGCCGAGGGCCGCCTTGCTGACGCCCATCCAGTCGTATCCGGCCCAGGCCCCCGACGCGTCGAAGTCCAGCCCGACGACGCTGCCGCGCCGGCCGTCCGCGCTGAGCAGCGGGGCCAGGGTGGTGGCCAGCGAGTGCAGCGAGACGGCGGCGGTCCGCAGGGCGAAGCCGGCGCTCTCCGCCGGCGTGGTCAGGAAGTTGCCGCTGAGCGCCTCCTGCGGGGCCGCGGCGACGGCGTGCAGCACACCGTCGACGCCGCTCCACCGCTCCCCGAGCTCCTTGGCGAGGCCGGCGAAGTCCTCGGGCCTGGTGACGTCCAGTTCCAGCACCTCGGGCGGCCGCGGCAGGCCGCTCGCCGCCATCTCGGTGATCCGCCGGGCTCGGCCGAAGCCGGTCAGCAGGATCTCCGCGCCCGCCTCCTGGAGCGCCCTGGCGGTGTGCCAGGCGATGGAGTCCTCGTTGAGCACTCCGGTGATCAGATAGCGGCGTCCTTGGAAGCCGAGCATCACTCGTGGCCTTTCTTCACTCAGGGCGCGGCCAGCACCAGCGCCGCGTTGTGCCCTCCGAAGCCGAAGGAGGTGGAGAGCCCGACCAGGCGCCGCCCGCCCGTCGGACCGGGCGCCGCGAGCGGCGTGGCGCGGCGGATCAGGTTCAGCCGGCCGAGCCGCTCGTCCGGTTCCCGCAGCCCGACGGTGGGCGGCGCGGTGGAGTGGCGCAGGGCCTGAAGGGTCGCGATGGCCTCCACGGCGCCGGCCGCGCCGAAGAGATGGCCGATGCTGGACTTGGTCGAGGAGATCGGTGTGCCCTCCACCCCGGGTCCGAGCGCCGATCGCAGTGCCTCGCACTCCAGTTGGTCGTTGAGGACGGTTCCGGTGCCGTGCGCGTTGATGTAGCCGACGTCCTCGGGAGCCACCCCGGCGCTCGCGAGGGCCCGGGTGACGGCCCGGGCGGCGGGGGCGCCGGTGGGATCCGGGGCCGTCAGGTGGTGCGCGTCGGAGGTGGCCCCGTAGCCGAGCACCTCGCCGAGCACGGTGGCGCCGCGAGCGGCGGCGCCGGCCGCCGTCTCCAGCACCAGGATCCCGGCGCCCTCGCCGATCAGGAACCCGTCCCGGTCGCGGTCGAACGGCACCGACTCACCGGTCGTCGACAGCGCGCCCGCCGTCCGGAACGCGGCCCGGACCAGCTCGGAGGTGGACGCCTCGGCGCCGCCGACCAGGACCGCGTCGGCCGCACCGGCGGCGAGCAGCATCGCCCCGGTCCCGATCGCCTGTGCCCCGCTGCTGCACGCCGAGGCCACGCAGAGCGCCTCGCCCTGGAATCCGAACCGCAGGGAGAGCTGGGAGGCCGCGGCATTGGCCATCATCGACGGCACCATGAGGGGCGAGACGAACTCCGCGCCCTGCTGCCGGAACACCTCGCCCTGTGCCTCGAAGCTCTCCGTCCCGCCGAGTGCGCAGCCGACGACGCAGGAGACGCGTTCGGCGGGATAGGGCAGCGGACCGTCCGTCCACCCGGCCTGGGCCAGGGCCTCGGCGGCGGCCACGAGCGCGAACTGGGCGAAGCGGTCGGTCCGGCGGACCTGCTGGCGCGACAGGTGGTCCGCGGCCCGGAAGGCCCGGCACAGGCCGAGGCCCCCGGACAGTCCGCTCTCCCCCGCCACCGCGCTCCGGTGCAGCAGGTCGGCGCCCACGCCGAGGGGGGTCACCGCGCCCACGCCCGTGACGACGACCCCAGGCCTCACTCCAGCCCGGCCTTCTGCCGGCACAGGGCGAGCACCTCGCCGACGGTGTACAGCTTGTCGAAGTCCTTGGGCTTCACCACGATGCCGAGCTGCTTGCGGATGGACTGGCTCAGCTCGACCATGTCGAGCGAGTCGACCTCCAGTTCGTCCAGCGCCGCGTCGTCGACGATGTCGGAGCGCTCCACGCCGAGTTCCACCAGGGCGTCGATGATGAAGTTGTCGATGGCGGTGCGGTCCAGTGTGTCGGACATGTCTCTCCTCGTCCGCGCGGTGGCGGTCATACGTGTGGGGGCGGGCGTGCGCTGCGGCGGCGTCGGCCGTCGGCCGTCGGCCGGATCACCCGGCCGGACCGGGCGGACGGATCAGACGGCCAGGCTGCCGGTCTTGGTGGAGTGGTACGGGGCCCAGTGCCACTGCCGCCAGTAGCTCTCGGCGATGTCCAGCCACTCCTCCAGGCGGGCGGCGCTGTCCAGGAAGCGCTGGCCGCTCACCACCAGCCAGCTGTAGACCGCCTGGCTGTCCCGGCAGCCACCGCAGTCGCCGGAGGTGCAGCAGAACTGCAGCGACTCGTAGTCGGCGCCCCAGACGTTGAAGCCGGGGATGACCGGGTTGCCGTTGGCGACGCGCTCGGCGTGCTCGGGGGCGTCGACGCTCAGGCTGGGGCAGACGTCGTAGCCGAAGCGGCCGCCCCAGTGCGTCCGGCCAGTCACCAGGGTCCGGATGAAGTACGGGTGGCTCACCACCGTCTCCGGATACCGCTCCTGGACCCGCAGCGCCGTGTCCAGCACCCGCTGCTCGTTGGCGATCTGGATCGGGTTCTCGCTGCCGTGCTCGCTGTAGAAGTTGAAGGTGACGATGTTCCCGTTGTCGGCGATCTTCCGCACGGTGGGCTCGATGTGCTCCACCCCGGCCTCGGACAGGGCGTAGATGAACAGCACCCGCGGGTCGTTGCGGTAGTGCGACAGCGCGGTGTCGAAGAGGCCGGTGAACGTCGAGCCGTTGACCCGGATCGCGCGCAGGTCGTCGTCGAGCGGGCCGCCGCCGAAGATGCTGACCGCGATGGCGATCTTCTCGAAGCCCTGCATCGGCATGGGCCGCAGGCCGTTGGTGGAGATGGTGATGTGGGGCAGCTGCTCGACGAACGCCTCGACCCGGCGCGGGACCAGCGTGGGCTCGCCGCCGATCAGCGTCGCCTGGTTCACTCCGTCATCGGCCAGCTTGCGGGCGAAGGCCCGGATCTTGTCCAGATCGGACAGTTCCTTCACCGCCGTGTCGAAGCCGCCCTCGAAGTACCAGCAGCCCTTGCAGCGGATGTTGCAGGTGTTGGTGAGGTGCACCTCGCAGGAGCGGACGCTGCGCCCCAGGCGGCGGAGCCGGTGCAGACGCTCGGCCAGATCCGGTCGGCCGGCGATGAGTTCGGCGGTGCGCGCCTTCGCCTCGCGGCGGCTCAGCGGGCGCTGTTCGATGGTGACGGGTGTTGCCATGGGAATGGGCTCCTTGGGGCTCGCGGGACGGGGCGGCTGCTACTCCGGGATCCGGAGCCCGAGGTTCTTGATACGCGGGGTCACCTTCTCGCGCCAGACGTCGCACGCCTGGCCGTTGGTGGTCTGCCGCAGTCCGAAGCGCACGGCCAGCCGGGCGCGCTCGGAACGCGGGCTGCCGAAGATCCGGATGAAGGTCGGCCACAGCCGGTCCAGGGCCTGCTGGAGCTGCTCGCGGCCGTCGTCGGTCGCGGCCAGGTTGCGGCACACCCTGGCGCCGTGCGCGATATGGACCTTCTCGTCGAGAATGATCGTGCGGACGGCGTCCGCCCATGGCCGGTAGCTGCTCTGCGCGAATTCGGAGATCATCACCATCGCGGTCTCCTCGCCGATATAGGAGAAGATCCCCCGCTCGGCCCAGGTGGTGCAGTTGTGGAACTCCTGGGCGCGGAAGAGGTTCCGCTCGGCCAGGGTCTGCGACTCCATATAGCCGGTGTCGACGCCGATCTCCGCGAGGACCCGCTTGCCGATCTTGTAGTGGTCGTACTCCTCGGCCGCGCGCTCCGCGCAGACCTGGCGCTCCTCCGCGTCGGGAGCCAGTGGCAGGAAGACCTGCACGTAGTCGTCACCGCCGGAGAGCTCCCCCTCGGTGTTGACCACCATTCCGCGGATCGCGATCTCGCGGTACTCCTCCGGCATCGCCAGGAATTCCTGGGGAGTCCGAACCACGACCGTCTCATCGTCCAGAATGGACATTCCCATGACAGCACCCCGTTTCACCAGCGTTTCCTGAGCACAGGCAAGCAAGCGGGAGACCGCCGATGTGACTCCAGGCATGTCGGCTCGGACCCGGGCATCCGACAGGACACCGGGAATCCGGAAAGAAGAAGGCCGCCCCCGCTTCGGACTGTAGGCGAAACGATTCGGCCCGAACAAGGTCTGGCCGAATCCCGAGACATCATTTCGGCCGTACGACTCACCGGACCGTCCGATTCCCCTTTCGGCGGGAAGGCCGCGACATGCACCGATCCCGAACGCATGGGGAAGGTGTGCCGGGTGACCACGCCACCCAGACTGGCCGGATCTGGCCGCGCCCGGCCTGACGACGGATCAGAGCTGGCCCAGATCGCCTGCCGCCACACCGGTGGACAGGCGGCCTTGCGCCGATACGCTTTGGCCGTGCGGACGAATCCCGGCCCCCTGTCGGAGCCCATGCTGACCACGGTTGCGAGGCCAGAAGAGATGCCCACCGAGTCGAGCACGGCGGTCGCCGCCGTCGACGTCCTGATGTGCCCCGGACAGCTCAATGAGCTGATCACGCAGCAGTTCCCGGACTACGCGGCCTGCCGCGTGGTCGACGTGGACGGGCACACGCTGACGATGGAGGTGGACGGCAGCGGCCTGCGCACCCGCCCGGGTGGCACCATCTCGGGCCCCGAGCAGGCCGGCCTGGCCGACCTCGCCGCCTTCCTCCTGATCAACGCCCGCCTCGGCCCGACCCTCATGGCGCTGACCAGCTCCATGCAGATCAGCTTCCTCAACCGCCCCCGGCCGGGAACGCTCCGCGTCCGGGCCAGGACGGCCAAGTTCGGGCGCCGCCTGTGCGTGATCCTGGCCGAACTCCTGGACCGCGACGATGTGCTGGTCGCCAGCGCGACGCTGACCTACGCCATCCCGTCGACCCCGCAGCGACGCCACCCCGCGTGACCTCGCCGCGCCCCCGGCCCCTGGGCCACGGACCGGCTCGGCGAGCGGGGACGAGACCTTCGGACGCCGTCCGGACAGGCCGGCGGCCGGCCGGGCACCAGGTGCCCGGCCGGCCGACCAGCTGCCAGAACGTCCGGAACGTCCCGGACCTTTGGGGTCCTCGACCTTTAGAACGTCTTCCAGTCGTTGTTGCCGGGGTTGTTGAGCGTCTGGATCCGCTCGCCGTCACTGTCGTCGAAGGTGTCGGTCGCGATCTTGAAGGAGCTCCCGTTGGGCTTGATGCCGTAGAGCACGACCTTCTCCTTGCTCTCGCCGGTGAGCTTCAGACCGACACAGTTCCCGGGGGTGGCGATCACCGTGGCCATGTTGCCCCGCTTCGGGAACACCGCGTACGAGGCGTAGCTGCCGTTCGAGCACAGCACGAAGTTCGCCCCGCCCGGGATCAGGCTGCCCCTGGTGTCGTCCCCGCCGGCCTTGGCGGCCTGACGGCCCGGCTGCGCGTCCGCGGCGTGCGCGGCGGCGGTGCCGGTGAGGCCGACGAGGCCGGCGGCCAGCAGCACGCCGGCCGTCCGGGCGACGCGGGTCGTGGTGGTGCGCATGTGCTCCTCCAGAGCTTTCACGGGCGCCGTGTGCGCCCTGCTCACCTCAACGGGCGTGCCACCGGCAGCGGTTCACCGGTCACGCGCGGCGCCGAGGAACCGGCCGGCCCGCGCCCCGTCCCCGCCGCAGCCCCCCTGAACGGCGGGTGCCGCCCACGCCCTACTCGCCGGTAGGCTGTCCCCTCGCCGTTCGGGACGACGGCGGTACAAGCGAAGCGGGGACGATGGTCGGGATACTGCTGCTCGGGCCGGTGGAGCTGCGGCTCGCGAACGGCGACGCCGCCGGGTTGGGCGGAGCGCAGCGCCGGGCGGTGCTCGCCCTGCTCGCGTTGGAGCTCGGCCGGACGGTACCGGTCGAGCGGTTCTTCGAACTGCTGTGGGCCGACGAACCGCCCACCCATGCCAGGGCCGCCTTACAGGGGCACGTCGCCGCGCTGCGCAAGGTCCTGGCCGGCACAGGCTTCGCGGTGACCACCCGCGCGCCCGGCTACCAGCTCACCGGCGACCCGGGTGCCGTCGACGCGCTCGCCGCCGGGGCGATGTCCGCGCGGGCCGCGGGGACGGCCGAGGACGCCACCGCCGCCATGCTGCTCCAGCAGGCGCTCCGGCTCTGGCGCGGCGCGGCCCTCGCCGATCTCCCCGCCACGCCGCTGTGCGCCGCGCTGGCCGGCCGGCTCGACGACGACCGGACCGAGGTACTGACCGCGTGGGCGCAGCGGCAGTTGCGGCTCGGACACGGGTACACGGCCGTCCCCGCGCTGGAGCAGAGCGTGCGCGCGAACGGGCTGCGCGAGCCCACGACGGCCCTGCTGATGCGCTGTCTGCACCAGAGCGGCCGGGGCCCCGACGCGCTCGGCGTCTACCACCGGGCCCGCGTACGGCTGGACGAGGAGCTCGGCGTCGCACCGGGGCCCACGCTGCAACAGGCCCTCGCCGAGGTCCTGGCGGCCGGCCGGTGCACCGAGGACGCGCCCGGGACGGGTGACGACGGTATGGGCGTGGCCGGCCTCGGCGCGCCCGGCGTGGGCCCGGCCGCGGCCGGGCGGCCCGCTCCGCCGGCGGCCGAGCAGCTCCCGGGCCCGCCGCGGGCCTTCGTCGGCCGTGCGGCCGAGAGCCGCCGGCTGGACCAGAGCTGCGGGCCGGAGCGGACCGGGGACGGCCTGGCCGTCGTGGTCGGCCCCGCCGGCGTGGGCAAGACCGCGATGGTGGTGCGCTGGGCCCACCGCGTGGCGCCGGACTTCCCGGACGGGAGGCTCTTCGCGGACCTGCGCGGCTTCGACCCGGGCGGTCCGGGCGACCCGATGCAGACCCTGGGGCGCTTCCTGCGGGCCCTGGGCCTGCCCGAACCGGCGATCCCCGAGGACCGGGCGGCGCGCGCGGCCCTCTTCCGGGAACACACCCGGCAGCTGCGGCTGCTCGTCGTGCTGGACAACGCGCGGTGCGTCGCCGACGTCACCGACCTGCTGCCGTCCGGGCCCGGGTGCGCCACGGTCATCACCAGCCGGAACAGCCTGGAGGACCTGGTGGTCACCGACGGCGCGGTGCTGCTCCCGCTCGCCGCGCTCCCCACCGCCGACGCGTACCACCTGCTGGAGCGCCAGCTGACGGCCGAGCGGGTGGCCGGCGAACCGGAGGCGGCCACTCAGCTGACCGAGCTGTGCGACCGCCTGCCGCTGGCGCTGCGGATCGTGGCCGGCCGGCTCGCCGCGCGCCCGGGCTGGCGGATCGCCGACCTGGTGGAGGAGCTGACCGACGAGGGCAGCCGACTGGCCACCCTCGGCACCCGCAGCGGGGTGACCAGCGTCCGGACGGCACTCTCCCTGACGTACCATCACCTCCCCGACGAAGCACGGACCCTGCTCGCACTGCTGACCGTGCATCCGGGCACCGAGGTCGACCGCTACGCGGCCGCCGCCCTGCTCGACACCGACGCCGGAGGTGCCCGGCGCGCGCTCGGCTCGCTCACGGCGTACCACCTGCTGACGGAGCACACGCCCGGTCGCTTCGGACGGCACGACCTCGTCCGGCTGTACGGCGCGGAGCTGTTCGCCGAACTCCCCGCCGAGCGGCAGGAGCAGGCCTTCCGCCGCCTGGTCGACTACGAGCTGCTCGCCACCGGCCTGGCCCTGCAACGGACGAACCCCTACCACGAGCCGTTCCGGCCGCCGGGGCCCGGGCCGCGGGCGCTGCCGCGCCTCGGCGACGTCCGCTCCACGCTCGCCTGGTGCCACACCGAGGAGCCGGTGCTCCGCGCCCTGGTGACCGCCGCGACCGACCGCGCCGAGTACGAACGCGCATGGCGCCTGGCCCGGTTGACCGCGACGCTCTACTACGGCGCCGGGCGCGTCCTGGACCGGCTCGACTGCCTGCGGGTCGGGCTGCGGGCCGCCCAGCTGGACGGCGGCCGGGAGGGGATCGCGGCCATGGAGGCGTCGACGGCCTGCGCGCTCGGCTCCACCGGGCGCGTCGCACAGGCGCTGCCGCTGGCCGCGCGGGCGGTCGAGGGGACCACGCCGGCGGACGGCGATCTGCACATCCACGCCCTCTCGGTGCGCGCCTCCATGGCCGCCCTGTCCGGCGATCCGGCCGAGGCCGACCGGATCTCGCAGGCCGCGCTCGCCCTGATCAGGGCGAGCGGGCTGCGCGAGCACGCCGCCACCGTGCTCAGCAACGCGGCGGCGATCAGGGTCGTCCTGGGCGACCCGGTGGCCGCGCTGGACCACGCACGGGAGACCCGCACCCTGCTGTCCGACCAGCCGACGGCCAACGCCCACCTCTGGGCGATGGTCAGCGAGGCCCTCGCCCTCCAGTCGCTGGGCGAGCCGGAGGCGGCCGAGCGGATCTGGCGCGAGGCGCTCCAACGGTGCCGGTCGAGCGCGAACGTCCGGCTGCACGCCCTGGCCCGGCGCCACTTCGCCGACTTCCTCACGGCGACGGGCCGGGCCGACGAGGCCCGCGAGCACCTGCGGGCCTCGGGCGAGCTGTACACCGCGCACGGGGACGTCCGATCGGCCGAGGACATGGACCGGCAGCTGACCGGGCCGCCGGACCACCCGGCACCGCCATCGCCACCCGCCACCGCCACCGCCACCGCCTCGAACGGCTCCCGGGCCCGCGGCAGCGGCACACGGATCGCCTAGCCCATGCGCCACCCGACCCCACCGGGCGGCCGATGCCGCCCCCTCGGGCCGGCGGCCGGCGGCCCCCACCGGCCCGCACACCCGAACTCCCCGGAGGCAAGATGACCATCCATCACCTGGACTGCGCCACCATGTGCCCGTTCGGGGGCCGGCTGCTGCTGGGCAGCGGCGGGGCACTGGTCGGACGGCTGACGGCGCACTGCCTGCTGGTGGAGGGGGCGCAGGGGCTCACCCTGGTCGACACCGGGTTCGGGGCGGGCGACATCGCGGACCCGCGCCGGCTCGGGCGGGCGTTCCTGACGGCGGTCCGGCCCCGGCTCGACGCCGCGAGCACGGCGGTGCACCGGATCCGCGCACTGGGCCACGACCCGCGCGACGTCCGCCACATCGTGCTGACCCATCTCGACCCCGACCATGCGGGCGGGATCGGCGACTTCCCGCACGCGCGGGTCCACGTCCTCGCCGACGAGCTCCGGGCCGCCAGGACGCCCACGACCCGCGCCGAACGGGACCGCTACCGCGCGGCCCAGTGGGCCCACGGGCCACGCTGGGTGGAGCACCGGCCGGAGACCGCCACCGAGAGCTGGTACGGCTTCCGGGCGATCCCCGTACTGCCGGGCGACGCCCCCGAGTTCCTGCTGGTACCGCTGCCCGGGCACACCCGCGGCCACTGCGGCGTCGCCGTCCGGGAGTCCGATCGCTGGCTGCTCCACTGCGGCGACGCCTACTTCTCGCACACCGACGTCGACCCCGCCTCCCCCCGCCGACCGCCCGCGCTGACGGCCTTCCAGCGCATGATGGCGGCCGACAACCGCGCCCGCCTGGACAACCTGGAGCGGCTGCGGGAGCTGCGCCGCGCGCACCACGACGAGGTGCGGCTGATCTGCGCCCATGACCCCGCCGACCTCGATCCGCCCGGTGCGACGACGGGCCGGTGACCGGGCCGGGCGGATCGGGGCCGGCCGTGGTCAGTGGCCGGACAGGTCGTCCGGGCGGACCTCGATGTGGTCGGCGGCGAGGTCGACCGCCACCCGGTGCCGCATGCCGAGTGCCTCCAGGAACTTCACCGGCAGCTGCACCCGGCCGGTGCGGTCCAGCATCACGTACTCCCGCTCGTTGACCGACTCCTCGCCGTGCTCGTCGGTGACGGTGCGGCGCAGCACCTCGCTGCTGGTGCGGCCGTCCCGGATGGCCACGGTGCGCCGCACCTCGCCGGCCACCAGGGGGTCGTGGGTGACGATGACCACGGTGGTGCCCAGGTCGCGGTTGACGGTGCGGAAGGCCTCGAAGACGGCGGCGGCGGTCTCGGAGTCCAGCTCACCGGTGGGCTCGTCGGCCAGCAGCAGGGGCGGGTTGTTGGCCATGGCGACGGCGATGGCGACCCGCTGCTGCTGGCCGCCGGAGAGTTCGGCGGGCCGGCGGTGGGCGAGCTCGCCGATGTCCAGGGCCTCCAGCAGCTCGGCCACCCGGGCGGCCTGCCGCCTGCTCCCTCCGTGCGGGCCGCGCCGGCCGCGCAGCTGCATCGGCAGCGCGACGTTCTGCCCGGCGGTGAGGAAGGGCAGCAGGTTGCGGGCGGTCTGCTGCCAGATGAAGCCGACCACCTCGCGGCGGTAGCGCAGGCGTGCCTTGGCGGACATCTCCAGCAGCTCGTGGCCCGCGACGGTCGCGGTGCCGGCGGTCGGGGCGTCGAGCCCGGCGAGGATGTTGAGCAGCGTCGACTTGCCGCTGCCCGAAGCGCCGACCAGGGCGACCAGGTCTCCCTGCCGGATCGTCAGTTCCAGCCCCTGAAGGGCCTGGACCTCGACGCCCTCGGCGGTGAAGATCCGCACCAGGCGGTCGCAGACCACCGCCGCCCCGGCGCCGTACGCCGGAGCTGCGGCGGCGGCGCGCACCTGGTCCTGCAACTCCTGGAGGGTGGGGGCCCGGCCTGCTGCCGCCGGGCTCTGAGGGGAGCTGTTCACCGCTGGTCTCCTGTCGGCACTGCGTCGGCGGGCGCGGTCGTCGCACGCCCGTCCCCGATGGTGGTCGTCGTCATCGGCCGGTGCCGGGCGCCCGGCGTCACCGCTGGTCCCCCACCCGCAGTTCGGTGCTGATCTGGCGTCGGCCGGCGATCAGCGCCTCGGCGAGTACTCCGGCGCTGACCAGGCCGGCCAGGCCGAGCACCTGGAGCAGGACGGGCGGCACGGCGGGCCGCAGCCCGGCCGGGACGGGCGCGCCGACCAGGACGGACAGGTCGATCGCCGGTCCGAGCAGGGCGAGGGCGGCCAGCGCGGCCACGCCCCCGCCGGCCGCGGCGGCGAGGGTCTGCGGCAGGGTCTCGGCGATGATCAGCGCCAGGCCCTGGCGCGGACGAAGGCCCATGGTGCGCAGCCGGGCGAGCAGGGCGACCCGCTCGGGGGCGGCCCGCAGCAGCGTCAGCAGGACGGCGAGCAGGGCGAATCCGGCCGCGCCGAGCACGGCGGCCCAGAACAGCCGGGCGGCCGAGCGCTGGAGCGGGTCGCCGGCGAGCTCGGCGGCCAGAGCGGCACTGGTGCGCACCAGGTAGCCCGCCGGTACGGCGTCGGGGTCCGTGCTCGCGCGAGCCGGGTCGGACCCGGGCAGCGGCGCGGCCGCGGGCGGGGACACCGCGGCGGACGCGGGGGCGGAGGTCGGCTCGGAGGCGGGCACGGAGGCGGAGGCGGAGGCGGGTGCCGGTGGGGTGCCGGTGCCCGCGTCGCCGGTGGAGCCGCGTGCCGCGCCCGGGGCTGCCAGCCGGCGTACCAGCGCCCTCAGCTGCCGCTCGTCCACCTCACCGGTGGCGAACCAGAGGTTGGGGCCGCCGAGATGGGGCAGCCGCGCGATCGCGGGGCCGGCCGGCAGCACGATGAACCGCCGGCCCGAGCCCTCCAGCGCGGGAGTCTCCTGGAGGGTCCCGGCCGCGGTGGCGCGCAGTTCCCAGCCGTTGGGCATCCGCAGGCGCGGGTGCCCGCCGGTGAGCTGCCGGGCTAGTTCGGCGCTGAACAGGGCCGGTACGGGCGCGTCGGGCCCGTCGGCCCCGCCCGCGAGTACGGCCGGGTCGAACTCGCCGCGCCCGACGCTCCGGGAGAGCTCGGCGTACTCGCGCGGGTCGACGATCAGCGCGGTGACCCGGGTGGACCCGCTGTCGGCGCCCAGGACGAACGCCTCGCTCTCGGACCGGACCGCGGTGGCCGTCCGTACGCCGGGCAGGGCGGCCCGCGCCGTGGTGAAGCCGGGTGGCAGGGCGGTGCCGGCCGGCGCGGAGACGGCCGCGTCGCCACCGACCGTGCCCCGGGCGGCACGCAGCCGGGCGCCGTCGACCGCGTCCAGTACGGTGGCCCCGAAGCCCGCCGTGGTGACGGCGAGCAGCAGCGCGAGGACCGGCAGCACGGAGGGGCGGGGGCGTCCACCGGTGCCCCGGGCGGCGCGGGCCAGGCCGAGGAAGCCGATCAGGCCGCGGCGCCGGCCGGCCGCGCGGGCGAGCACGCAGACCAGGACGGGCTGGAGCCGGGCCAGCAGCAGGCCGCCGGTGAGGGCGAGCAGCAGCGGGGCCGCGACCAGCAGCGGGTCCGGGCCGTCCCCGGGCGGGACGACGCCGCGCCGCCGGACCTCCGCCGCCGCCGCGACCGTGACGGCCAGGACGGCGCACTCGGCGACCAGCCGGCGCCGTCCGCCGCCGGCTCGCGGCGCGGACCGGAGCAGGGCCGCGCGGGCGGGGAAGCCCAGCAGGGCGAGCAGGGTGGTGGCCAGCGCGGCCAGGGCGGCGCCCGTCCAGCGGGGGGCGGGCAGCAGCCAGAAGGCGAGCGCCGTCGCGGCCGCCGCGGCGGGCAGGACGGTCACCGCGCCCTCGCCGAGCAGACGCAGCAGCACTCCGCCGCGCGATCCGCCGCGGGCCCGGAGCAGCCGGAGCTCGGTGGTGCGCCGGTCGGCGGTGAGGGCGGCCGCCAGGCAGAGCACCACGGCGCCGACCCCGGCCAGGCCTGCCGGTCCGATCGCGGTGAGCGGTGCGGCGGCGGCCTGCCGGGCGGCGGCCTGCTCGAACAGCCGGGGCAGTGCGGAGCTGATCCGCAGGTCCTGCCGGCCGGTGAGCTCGGCCAGCCGGATGGCGGTGGGGCCGGCCACGTACGCGGCGATCTCCCGCCCGGTGGTGGGCAGTCGGTCGGCGCGCAGGGTGGCGGTGTCGACGGGCAGCCGCCAGAAGTCCGTCGCGCCGTATCCCCAGTCGGCGAGCCGGGGCAGCGCGCCGGCGTCGATGACGCCGCCGGTCGTCCAGTAGGAGCTGCCGGCGCCCTGCAGGCAGGCCTTCTCGGGGCAGGGCAGGTCGGCCCAGTACGGATCGTCCGGGTCGTCGGCGGTGTAGAGGCCGACCACCTCGGCGCGCACCGCGCCGTCGGAGGACGATCCGCCGTCGAGGACGTCGCCGAGGTGGATGCCGATGGTGCCGGCCGCGTTGCGGCTGAGCGCGACCTGGACCGGTCCGGCGGTGGCGCTGGGTCCGACACCGGCGGTGGGCCAGCGCCCCGCCGTCAGGGTGGCGTGGTCGGTGAGGCCGTGCAGATGAAGCAGGCCGATCCTGGGCGGGAGGCCGTCGGGCCGGGCGAGTCCCGGGTTGAGGACCGCGCGCTGCTTGTCGCCGCGCGCGCCGTACACCGGGCCGCTCCCGGCGAAGCGGAACGTCTCGCCCGGGTGGGCGGCGAGCTTCGCCGCCACCTGGTCGAGGTCGCCCGCGTCGTAGTGGTGTTCCGCGCTGGCGAACAGGCTGGTCCAGGCCGGGCCGCGGCTGCGCAGGAACTCGCGCAGCGCGTCGTCCGTCCCCCGGTCGAGGGCCCGGGGGAACGCGGCGGCCAGGAAGACCGTGCCGAAGACGAGCGCGGCCGTGAGCAGTGCGGTGAGCGGCGCCGCGCTCAGCCGGGTCCGCACCCAGGGTGCGGGGCGGTGCGCGGCGTTCGGCCGGGCGCCACCGGGGCGGGGCGTGCCGGTGCCGGCCGGGGTGGTCACATCTCCTCCACGTGCCGCAGCCGGGCGGCCACGTCTCGACGGTGGCGTCCGCTGAGGAAGGCCGACAGCAGGGGGACGGCGCTGATCGCGGCCGCGAGCAGGACGACCCGGCCGAGCGGCAGGCCGACCAGGACCTCGGGCACCGGTGGGCGGGCGGCCGGGGTGAGCACCACGAGCGGCACGATCAGGTGGACGATCAGGGTGCCCAGGCCCAGGCCGACCAGGCTGCCGAGCAGGACCAGCACGCCCTGCTCGGCGGCGGCCGTCCGCACCAGCCACCGTCTCGGTGTCCCGAGGGCGAGCAGCACGGTGAACTCAGCGGCGCGCTCGCGGGCGGAGGCCGCCGAGGCCGCGGCGAAGCCGATGGCGGCGAGCACCGTGCTGACGAGGGCGATGGCGGCGAGCGCGCTCTGGGGGGCGGCGCCGAGCGGGTCGGCGAGCAGGTCCGCGGCCGTCTCGTCGTTCAGGCGCACGGTCTGCCGGCCGGGGGCGGCGCGCAGTGCGGCGGCGGCCCGGGCCGGCACCGGGTCGTCCGGGCCGGTGGCGGGCAGCCACCACTCGGCGGGGGTCGGCAGTTGCCGGCCGTCGGCGGCGAGCAGCCGCCCGGTGGTGGCGAGGTCGACGGCGAGCGCCGTACCTCCGGCGACGGGCAGCGACTCGACGGCGCCGGTGACCCTGACCGGCAGGGTGACGCCGGCGAACGGCACCCTGACGGTGTCGCCGACGGTCGCGCCGACCGCGCTCAGGTACGCGCGGGTGGCGACACCGGGGACGTCCTGCGGAGCCGGGGCGCCGGCCGGAGCGACGTTGGCCTGCCTGCTGCCGGTGGCGCCGGGCCCCGGCGCGTAGTGGAGCCTGAGCAGCTGCTGGTCGCCGGGCTCAGCGGGCAGGACCACGGACCCGGACCCGCCCTGCCCGGTGGAGGTGACGGTGGCCCAGCCGAGGGCGGGGGGTACGGGCACGGCGGTGGCCGGTCCGCCCACCACGTCGGCGACGCCGATCCGGCGGAGGGTCAGGTCCCCCACCAGCGCGGGGGCACGGTCCGAGCCGAACGCGACGACCAGCCCGGCGAGAGTGAGCGGCGCGGCGGCGGAGCCGATCGGCGCGTCGGTGAGCGCGGCGAGGTCGGCGGTGGCCACGGCGTCGCCCGCGGCGGGGACGCCGCGGAGCGGGGCGCGGAAAGTGCAGCCGAAGCGGTCGCGCAGCAGCAGCCACACCTCCGGGTGGGCCGCCGTCTCCTCGGCCGGCCTGACGGTGATCCCGGCGTCGATCCGCAGCGGGCTGCCGGGCAGCGGCAGGCCGGCCTGCGCCCCGGTGGGCCCGGGCAGGGCGAGCGGCGCGAACAGCTCCCGGCGGCTCTGCCCGTCGAGCAGGTCGGCACGGACCGGGACCCGGTCGGCGAAGCCGGCGGCGTCCAGCGCGAGCACCTGCCCGGCGCTGCCGCCCGGCAGCGAGTGCTCCTGGCGGACCACCGGAATCAGCCGGTCACCGCCGGGCAGCGAGCCGTACCGGCCGCCCTGGCCCGTCCCGGCCGGCTGCGAGCCGGAGATCCGCAGGCCGCCGGCGGTGGCGAAGTCGGCCTGGTCGCGCTGCGAGGCGGACCACGAGCTGTGCTGGCCGAGCGCCAGCACACCGGTGGAGACCGCCAGTACCAGCAGCAGGACGGGGCCGGTGGCCCGGCCGGGGCGGCGGGCCAGCTGCCAGCCGGCGAGGGCGGGCACCAGGCCCCGACCACGGGCGGCCAGCCGCCCGCCGAGGCGGGCGGCGAGCGGGAGCACGCGCAGCACCAGCAGGGTGCCGGCACACAGGGCCAGGGTGGGGGCGGCGATCAGGACGGGGTCGAGGCCGAGCCGGCCGGAGGCGTCCGTGGACAGCCCGCCGTTGTAGCGGGTCAGCTGGTGGTAGCCGAGGCCGGCGAGGGCGACCAGCGCGAGGTCGCCACCGGAGCGGACCGCGCCGGTGACCAGCGCCTGGCGCCGTCCGGCCCGGCGCAGCACGGAGCCGCCGGCGCCGCGCAGGACGGCGGGGGCGCAGGTGAGCACGACGCAGGTGAGGGCGCAGGCCGCCGCGACGGGCCAGAGCGTCCAGCTCGGACGGGTGTCCAGCGGCACCCGGGCGAGCGGTCCGTGGCCGGCGAGCGCGCGCAGCAGCAGTGGCGTGAGCAGGGGTGCGAGCAGCGCGGCGGGCAGGGCGAGCAGCAATGCCTCGGCGGCGGTGAACGCGCCGAGGCGGGCGCCGGAGGCGCCGCGCGCGGCCAGCAGGGCGTTCTCGCTCCGCTGCCGGGCCGCCATCAGGTGCACCACCAGCAGGAGGACGGCGGCGGACAGGACGGTCAGCTGGAGGGCGCCGATCAGCAGGGTGGAGCGGGCGACCAGGGCGCTGGAGTCCAGTTCGTGGAGCAGGTCGGGGAGTTCGGTCCCGGCCTGGAGGCCCGTGGTGGTCCTGAGCTGGTCGGTGAGGCGGGCGGCGCGGTCCCTGAGGGCGGCGGCCTCGGGGCGGCCGATGCCGGCGAAGTCGGCGTCGAGCAGCCAGCTGCGGCCGTTCTGCGGGAGGCCTGCGGCGGTGAAGGCGCTGTCGTCGACCAGCAGCGGACCGTAGGTGGTGAAGCCGCCGACCTGGATGCCGTGGCCGCCGACCGGGTCCAGCCGCCAGTACGGGTCGGTGGGGTCGGCGGGGCGGTACACGCCGGTGATCCGGACGGTGAGGGGCGCGCCACCGTAACGGTCGTCGAGGCGCAGGTCGGTGGGCAGCGCCTCGGCGGTGAGGCCGAGCCGGGCCAGCGCGCTCTGCGGCACGGCGCTCTGGACGGGATCCCGGCCGGCGGTGGCGGCGGCCGGCCAGGTGCCGGAGAGCAGGCCGACCCGGTCGTGGTCGAGGGCCGCGAGCACGGTGAGGTCGGCGTCCTTGCCGGGCCGGCCGGTCGCCGTGGCGCCCGGGAGCCCGTACGAGCGGCTGCGGGCGAGGCTCCGGGTCTGCACGGGCAGGGCGCCGAACAGCGCGCCGCGGTAGGCCTGGACCGCCCGGTCGTCGTCGGCCCGCGCGTCGACGGCGTGCTCGGCGTTGATCAGGACGGTGGTCCTGGCGTGGCCGCTCCCCTGGAGCGCCTGGCCGAGCCCGACCGCCTCGACGCCACGGTCGAAGGCCGGCAGTGCGGTGAGCACCGCCGTGGTGATCAGCGTCGTGAGCAGGGCGGCGGTGGCCAGGGCCAGTCGCCCGCGCAGACGGCGAACGACGAAGCCGAGCATCCAGTTCCTCCCCCGGTAACTCCCCCTGACGTGCGGTGCCGCGCGCCCCGCGGGGATCCGGCCCCGCCGTCATCTGTACAACGGGCGCGGCGACCACCGGCGTTCAATCGCCGGATAGCGGACGATGCTGTCAGGTTCGTTCCGGGAACGGAAGGGACTTGCGCGAATCATGTGACTAGTGAGCAAATTCTCCGCACAGGCCGAGGCGACTCAGCTGACCGACCGTCACCGCTCGATGAGCACTTGATGCGTGGGGACCTCCGCGCAGAACACCGAGGAACTCCCAGGGGGCGCCGTATGACGCAGCAACCGGCCGGCACCGTCACCTCTCCCATGCTGGCGGTCACCGACCTGCGGCGCAGCTTCGGCACCGGCGAGCGGGCCGTGCACGCACTGCGCGGCGTCTCGTTCTCGGTCGGCCGGGGCGAACTGACGGCGTTGAAGGGTCGGTCGGGCTCGGGCAAGACCACGCTGCTCAACCTGCTCGGCGGTCTCGACGCCCCGACCGGCGGCACCGTCGCCCTGGACGGCACCGATCTGGCCGGACTCGACGAGGACGGGCGGCTGGCGCTGCGCCGGGACCGCATCGGGTTCGTGTTCCAGTCCTTCGGCCTCATCCCGGTCCTCACCGCCGCCGAGAACGTCGGGGTGCCGATGCGACTTCGCAAAGTCCCGGCAAAGCAGCGCGAGGAGCGCGCGCGTACCCTGCTGGCCCTGGTCGGCCTCGCCGATCACGCCGACCAGCGGCCCGGCGAGCTCTCCGGCGGCCAGCAGCAGCGCGTGGCGATCGCCCGCGCGCTGGCCAACGAGCCGGACCTGATCATCGCCGACGAACCGACCGGCCAGCTGGACTCCGAGACCGGCCGCTCGATCATGCAGCTGCTGCGCGCGGTGGTGCGCAGTGAGGGCGTCACCGCCCTGGTCGCCACCCACGACCCGATCCTGATGGAGCTGGCCGACCGGGTGATCGAGCTGCGCGACGGCCGGATCGTCGAGGAGGCCGGGCAGGGCGCCCGGTAGGGGGCTCCGCCGGGCGGCCTCGCACAGGCCGGACGGCCGGGCGCGGCGGGCAGGGGTGGGGATTCAGGCCTCTGCTTCGCCCTCGTCCGCGAGCAGGGCGAGGAGGCCGCAGAGGGTCTCGCGCTGGCCGGGGTCGAGGGCGGCGAGCGGATCGGCGGCGAAGGGCATCGCGGCGCGCAGCTCGGCTATCGTCCGGCGGCCGTCGGCGGTGGCGGCGACCAGTTTGACCCGCCGGTCGCCCGGGGCCGGGCGGCGTTCGACCAGGCCGCGTGCCTCCAGGCGGTCCACGACGGCGGTGACGTTGGAGGGCTCGGCGTGCAGCCGGTCGGCGATCGCCCGCATGGGGACGGGCTCGATCGTCGCCAGGAGGGCCTTGGCCTGGAGGGGGGTCAGCTCGTGCGCGGCCGCGGCGGCCTCGGACTCCCGGGCGTAGCGGCGGTTGATCGCCACGAAGAGGCTCAGCACCCGGGTCGAGGTGGCGTCTGCGGTGGATGACATGGCTCCACTCTAGCCAGATGCTTGACATCGGCAAACATCTCTGCCCATAGTTATGGAACCGATTGGTTATGAGCAATAACTACCTGGCTCGATAACTATCCCGCTCCCCCGAAGGGCTCCCCGCCATGACGAACCCCACCGCCACCGCCGCCACCTCCCGGGACCCGAAGGTCGTCCTGATCACCGGGACGTCCTCCGGGATCGGCCTCGCCGCCGCCGTCGCCGCCGCGCGGGCGGGCTTCACCACCGTCGCCACCCTGCGCGACCCGCAGCGGGCGGACGCGCTGCGCGAGGCCGCCGAGGAGGCCGGGGTGGAGCTGGACATCCGCCGCCTCGACGTGACCGACGCCGCGTCCGTCGCCGCCTGTGTCGCCGGCGTCGTCGCCGACCACGGCCGCCTGGACGCGGTGGTCAACAACGCCGGCGCGGGCCACGTCGGAACGCTGGAGAACGAGAGCGTGGACGACGTGCGCCAGGTGATGGAGGTCAACTTCTTCGGCGTCGTGCAGGTGGCCAAGGCCGCACTGCCGCACCTGCGGGCCACCGGCGGGCGGCTGGTGACGGTCACCAGCGTCGGCGGCGTCATCGGGCAGCCCTTCAACGAGGCGTACTGCGCGGCGAAGTTCGCCGTGGAGGGGTACCTGGAGAGCCTGGCACCGGTCGCGGCCTCGGTCGGCGTCACCGTCAGCGTGGTCGAGCCGGGTGCGGTCGCCAGCGCGTTCGTCGCCAACGTCGGCGTGGACGCCGACCAGGCGGTCACCGAGGCCGGCCCCTACGCCCCCGCGCTCCAGGCGTACCTGGCACGCACCCGGGCGACCTTCGCCTCCGCGGCGCAGACCCCGCAGGGCGCCGCGGACACCGTCATCGAGGCGCTGACGGCCGAGCGGCCCGCGTTCCGGCTGCAGACCTCGGAGGCGGCGCGGCAGTTCGTCGGCATCAAGCTCGCCGACCTGGACGGTTCGGCGGCGCAGGCCTTCACCACGGCCTGGATCGCCTGAGACACCCGCCTGGGACGGCAAGGCGTCCGCCCCGGGTGCCGGAGCCGGCCGACGGCCGGTCCTGGCACCCGGGGCGCAGCCCTGCGCGGGTCTCCGCGGGGATCCCCCCGGGGATCAGGCGAGACTGTCGTCGATGAAGGCGAACAGCTCCTCGTCGGAGGCCGCGTCGAGGGTGTCGGCGTCGACCAGGTCGGCGGCCGTCCCCTCGCCGGCGGTGGTGGGCGAGGAGGCGTCGCCCCAGTGGGCGGCGAGCGCCCGCAGGCGCATCTGCACCCGGGCGCGGGTGACGCCGTCCGGGGTGCTCGCCGCCATCGCGGCCTCCAGCCGGTCGATCTCGGCGAGCACGTCGGCGCCCGGGCCGGCGCCCTCCGGGGCCAGCTCCCGCCGGATGTGCGCGGCGAGCGCGGCCGGGGTGGGCTGGTCGTAGACCACCGAGGCGGGCAGCACCAGGCCGGTGACCTCGGTGAGGCGGTTGCGCATGTTCACCGCCGTCAGCGAGTCCAGGCCGAGGTCACGGAACGCCTGGGCGGGGTCGACCTCCTCCGGGCCGGGATAGCCGAGCACGGCGGCCACCTCGGCGCGGACGAGCGCGAGGACGGTGCTCTCGCGCTCGGGCTCCGAGAGCGTGGCCAGCCGGCTCGCCAGCGTGGCGCCGGCCACCGCCGGCTCCTCGGCCGCGGCCTGCTCCGCCTCCTCGGCCGCAGCCGTGGGCTGCGCGCTCTGCCGCTGGAACCAGGCGGCCAGCGCGGGCAGTGCGGCGCTCAGCGGCTCGTCACCGTCGACCTCCACCAGGGCGGTCAGGGCCCCGAGGTCCTCCTGCTCGACGGCCGCCCAGAAGGCGGCGTCCACGCCGGAGCCCGACGGCCCGTCCTCGGGGGCGGCCTCGGGCCAGTACCGGCGGCGCTGGAACGGATAGGTCGGCAGCTCGACCCGGCGCGCGCCCAGGCCGGCGAAGTACGCCTGCCAGTCGACGGCCGCGCCGCGCACCTGGGCGGCGCCGAGGGCCGCGGTCAGGGCCTGCGCCTCGGGGCGGTCGGCGCGCAGCACCGGGACGAACGCGGCCTCGGCCCCCACACCGTCCTGGCCCAGCGCGGACAGCACACCGTCCGGGCCCAGCTCCAGGAAGGTACGCACGCCCTCGGCCGCGAGGGCCTGGACGGCGTCGTGGAAGCGGACGGCCTCGCGGACGTGCCGCACCCAGTAGTCGGCGCTGCGGAGCTCCTCGGCGTCGGCGAGCCGGCCGGTGAGGGTGGAGACGACCGGGATCCGCGGCGCCTCGAAGAGCACGCTCTCGGCGAGCTTGCGGAAGTCCGCCAGCATGCCGTCCATCAGTGGCGAGTGGAAGGCGTGACTCACCGTCAGGCGCTTGGTCCGGCGGCCCTGGGCCGTCCAGTCGGCGGCCGCCTCCAGGACGGCCTGCTCCGCGCCCGAGAGCACCACGGAGGCGGGCCCGTTGACGGCGGCGATGCCGACCTCCTGCTCGCGGCCGATCAGGAGCGGCAGTACCTCGGCCTCGGCGGCCTCGACGGCGACCATCGCCCCGCCGCGCGGCAGCGCCTGCATCAACCGGCCACGAGCCGCTACCAGCTTCGCCGCGTCCGCCAGCGAGAACACGCCCGCCACGTGCGCGGCCGCCAGCTCACCGATCGAGTGCCCGGCCAGGAAGTCGGCGTTCAGGCCCCAGGACTCCAGCAGCCGGAACAGCGCCACCTCCACCGCGAACAGCGCCGGCTGCGCGTACACCGTCTCGTTCACCAGCGCCTCGTCCGCGATCGCCTCGCGCAACGGCCGCTCCAGGTGCCCGTCCAGCTCCGCGCAGACCGCGTCGAACGCCTCCCGGTACGCCGGGTACGCCGCGTACAGCTCCTCTCCCATCCCCACGCGCTGACTGCCCTGACCGGTGAACAGGAACGCCGTACGCCCCTCCGTCACCGTGCCCTGGACGAGTTGCGCGGCGGCGGTGCCCTCGGCGAGGGCGTCCAGGCCCGCCAGCAGCTCGGTGCGGTCGGCGGCCACCAGCACGGCCCGGCGCTCCAGCGCCGCACGGGTGGTGGCGAGCGAGTAGGCGAGGTCGTGCGGTGCGGCGGCGCGTGCCCCGGCGGCCGGGTCGGCACCGGCGGCGAGCAGCTCGCGCAGCTGGGCGGCCCGGGCGCGCAGGGCCGCCTCGTTCTTGCCGGACAGCAGCCACGGCAGCGGGCCCGCGGCCTCGCCGGTGCCCTCCCCCGTCCCCGGGCCGGCCGCGGCGGGGTCCTCCGCCGGGGCCTGCTCCAGGACGGCGTGCGCGTTGGTGCCGCTGATGCCGAAGGAGGAGACGGCCGCGCGACGCGGGCGGCCGGTCTCCGGCCAGGGCCGGTTCTCCGTCAGCAGCTCCACCGCACCCGCCGACCAGTCCACGTGCGGCGAGGGCTCGTCCACGTGCAGCGTCCGCGGCAGGACGCCGTGCTGCATCGCCAGCACCATCTTGATCACCCCGGCGACGCCCGCGGCCGCCTGGGTGTGACCGATGTTCGACTTCACCGAGCCGAGGAAGGCCGGCCGGCCCTCGGGGCGGCGACGCCCGTAGGCGGCGAGCAGGGCCTGCGCCTCGATCGGGTCACCGAGGGTGGTGCCGGTGCCGTGGCCCTCGATCGCGTCGATCTGGTCGGGTGTCAGCCGGGCGGCGGCCAGCGCCTGCTGGATGACGCGCCGCTGAGAGGGCCCGTTGGGGGCGGTGAGGCCGTTGGAGGCGCCGTCCTGGTTCACCGCGCTGCCCGGGACCAGCGCGAGCACGGGGTGGCCGTTGCGGCGCGCGTCCGACAGCCGCTCGACGAGCAGCAGGCCGACGCCCTCGGCCATGTTGGTGCCGTCCGCCGCGCCCGCGAAGGACTTGCAGCGGCCGTCGGCGGCAAGGCCCCGCTGGCGGCTGAACTCGATCAGCGTGCCGGGGTTGGGCATCACGGTGATGCCGCCCGCGACGGCGAGGGCGCATTCGCCCGCGCGCACCGCCTGCGCCGCCAGGTGCAGGGCCACCAGCGAGGAGGAGCAGGCGGTGTCGACCGTGACCGCCGGGCCCTCCAGGCCGAAGGCATAGGAGAGCCGGCCGGACATCACGCTGGCGGTGTTGCCGGTGCCGAGGTGACCCTCGAAGCTCTCCGCGGCGCGCATCAGCACCGGCACGTAGTCCTGGCCGTTGGTGCCGACGAAGACCCCGGTGCGGGTGCCCGCCAGGGACAGCGGGTCGATGCCGGCCCGCTCGAAGACCTCCCAGGTGCTCTCCAGCAGCAGGCGCTGCTGCGGGTCCATGGCCAGGGCCTCGCGCGGCGAGATGCCGAACAGCGCCGCGTCGAATCGGCCGGCGTCCTGGAGGAAGCCGCCCTCGCGGGTGTACGCGGTGCCCTCGGCGTCGGGGTCGGGGCTGTAGAGGGCCTCCAGGTCCCAGTCGCGGTCGGCGGGGAAGCCGGAGATCGCGTCGCCGCCGGTGGACACCAGCCGCCACAGGTCCTCGGGCGAGTCGATGCCGCCGGGGAACCGGCAGCTCATCCCGACGATCGCGATCGGCTCGCGGGCCTGCTCGTCGAGGTCGCGCAGGCGGGTGTGGGCCTCGTCGAGGTCCTTCAGGACGCGCTTGAGGTATTCGCGGAGCTTGTCTTCATTGGCCATCGGGGAGTCGCCCATTCGGATCGTCGGGGTGCGGGCCGGGGCCTGTCCGCCAGGCCCCGTACGGGTCGGAGTGGTGCATACGCGCTCAGCCCCGGCCGAACTTCTTGTCGATGTAGTCGAAGATCTCGTCGTCGCTGGCGTCGTCGATGACCGCCGCGTCGGCGCCACCGCCGGCCCCGGCGTCGTTCCAGGCGGCGAGCAGGCTCTGCAGGCGGCCGGCGATCCGGCCGTGCGCCGCGTCGTCGGGGGCGGGAGCGGACACCTCGCCCGCGGCCAGCGAGGCGAACGCGGCCTCCAGGCGGTCGAGTTCGGCCAGCAGCTGCCCGACGGGGGCCTCGGCCGCGGGGGCGATCTCGGTGCGCAGGTGCTCGGCGAGCAGCGCCGGCGTCGGGTAGTCGAACACCAGCGTCGCGGAGAGCCGCAGCCCGCTGGCCGCGCCCAGGCGGTTGCGCAGCTCGACGGCGGTCAGCGAGTCGAAGCCCAGTTCGCGGAACGCCTGGCCGGCGCCGATCAGGTCGGCCGAGGTGTAGCCGAGCACGGCCGTGACGTGGCCGCGTACCAGGTCGAGCAGCAGGCGCTCCTGCTCGGCGCGGGCCAGCCCGGTGAGCCGCTCGGCCAGCGAACCGGACGCGTCGCCCGACCCCGCGGCCGCGGCGCCCGCACGGGCGGCCGAGCGCCGGACCGGCACCCGGACCAGACCGTGGAAGAGCGCCGGCAGAGCGCCGGGGGTGGCGGCCAGGGCGCGCAGCGCGCCCAGCTCCAGCCGGATCGGCACCAGCACCGGCTCGTCGGGCACGGTCAGCGCGGCGTCCAGGAGCGACAGCCCCTGCTCGGCGGTCATCGGCAGGACTCCGCCGCGCGCCGACCTGGCGATGTCGACCTCGGTCAACCGCCCGGCCATGCCACGCTCCTCCGCCCACAGGCCCCAGACCAGGGAGAGCGCGGGCAGGCCCTGGGCGTGGCGGTGGCGGGCCAGGGCGTCCTGGAAGACGTTGGCCGCGCCGTAGTTGGCCAGGCCCGCGCCGCCGAAGGTGCCGGCGGCCGCCGAGAAGAGCACGAAAGCCGCCAGGTCCAGATGGGCGGTGAGTTCGTGCAGGTGGACCGCCGCGTCCACCTTGGGGCGCAGCACCCGGCCGATCCGCTCGGGGGTGAGCGAGCCGATCACGCCGTCGTCCAGGACGGCGGCGGTGTGCACGACGGCCGTCAGCGGGTGCTCGGCGGGCACCGACGCCAGGATGGCGGCCAGCGCCTCACGGTCCGCGACGTCGCAGGCGACCAGGTCGGCCTGCGCGCCCAGCGCGGCGAGGGTGCGCACGAGTTCGTCCGCGCCCTCGGCGGCCGGACCGCGGCGGCTGGTGAGCAGCAGGCGGCGTACGCCGTGCTCGGTCACCAGGTGCCGGGCGACCAGCGCGCCGAGACCGCCGGTGGCGCCGGTGATCAGCACCGTGCCCTCGGGGTCCAGCGGTCGGGGCGCCGGCGCCCCGTCGCCGCCGCGGGCGACCCGGGCCAGCCGGGGCACCCGGACGGTGCCGGCGCGCAGCGCGTACTCGTCCTCGCCGGCGGCCAGCACGGCCGGCAGGAGGCGACGGGACTCCTCGTGGTCGTCCAGGTCCACCAGGACCAGGCGGTCGGCGTTCTCCGCCTGCGCCGCCCGTACCAGGCCCCAGACCGGTGCCTGGGCGGGGGCCTGCGCGGGGGCCTGCCCCGGCGCGTCCGCGGCGCCGGCGGCCACCGCGCCGCCGGTGAGCAGGACGAGCCTGGCGGCGGCGAGGCGGTCGTCGGCCAGCCAGCCCTGGACGAGCCCGAAGGCCCGGTGGGTGGTGGCGTGGACGTCGCCGATCAGGCCGGTGCCCGCGCTCTCCGTCGGGCAGGCCGCCAGGACGGTGCCCGGCACCGGGCGCCCCGCCTCGACGGCGGCCAGCAGCTCCGCCAGATCGGCGTAGGACTCGACGGACAGGCCGGAGCGCTCCAGCGTCGGGCCGACCTTGAAGTCGTCCGCGCCCAGGACGGCCCAGCCGCCCGCCGTACCGGCATCCGGCACGTCCTTGGCCGAGGCCACCGGCAGGAGCGTCCAGTCCACCCGGTAGAGCGAGTCGTGGTGGCCCGCCGGCCCGCTCGGCTCCGCCGAGACCGCGCGCAGGACGAGCGAGTCGACGGAGGCGACCGGAGCACCGGTGGCGTCGGCGACCGTCAGCGCCACCGCGTCCGGGCCGGCCGGCGCCAGCCGCAGCCGCAGCGCACCCGCGCCGGCGGCGTGGAGCGCGAAGCCGCTCCAGACGAACGGCCGTCGGCCCACCGGCTCGTCGCCGCCGTCCGCGTCCTCGGGGTCGGCACCGGCTTGCCGTGCGGCCAGGCCCAGCGCCTGGAGGCCCGCGTCGAGCAGCGCCGGGTGCAGACCGTAGGCGCCCGCCTCGGAGCGCAGCTGCTCGGGCAGCGCGACCTCGGCGAAGACCTCGTCCCCGTGCCGCCAGACCCGCTCCAGCCCCTGGAACGCCGGACCGTACGTCAGACCGGCCAGCGCCAGCTGCTCGTAGTGGCCCGTCACCGGCACCTCGACGGCCCCGGCCGGGGGCCAGACGGCGTCGAGCGGCCGGGCCTCGGGCGCCACGACGGCCAGCAGGCCGCTCGCGTGCCGGGTCCACGGCTGGGCGGCGTCGTCCTCGGGACGGCCGTACAGGTTGAGCGAACGGCGGCCGTCGGGGTCGGGCCCGCCGACCACCAGCTGCACCTGGACCCCGCCGCCGTCGGCCAGCACCAACGGCACCTCCAGCGTCAGCTCCTCCACCAGGGCGCAGCCGACCTGGTCGCCCGCGCGCACGGCCAGCTCGACGAACGCCGTACCCGGCAGCAGCACCGTGTCGCCGACCGCGTGCTCGGCGAGCCAGGGGTGCGTGCGGAACGAGAGCAGGCCGGTGAAGAGGAAGCCGTCGGAGTCGGGCAGTTCGACCGCCGCAGCCAGCAGCGGGTGCTCGGCGGAGGACAACCCGGCCGAGGCCACGTCCGCGACGGCGCCCACGGCCGGCTCGACCCAGTACCGCTCGCGCTGGAAGGCGTAGGTCGGCAGCTCGACGCGGCGGGCGCCACGGTCGGCGAGGAAGCTCTGCCAGTCCACGCGCAGCCCGCGCACATGCGCCTCGGCGAGCGAGGCGAACAGCCGCTCCACCCCGCCCTCGTGACGCCGCAGCGTCCCGAACGCCGCCACCTCACGCCCGGCCGCCTCGGCGGCGTCCTGCACCGCCATCGCCAGCACCGGATGGGCACTGACCTCGACGAACGTCCCGAAGCCATCCCCGAGGAGGGTGTCCACCGCCTCGGCGAAACGGACGGTGGTCCGCAGGTTCGTGTACCAGTACTCGCCGTCCATACCGGAACCGTCGACCAGCTCACCCGTCACCGTCGAGAAGACCGGCACCCGGCCGGCCCGCGGACGGATCTCGGAGAGCACGTCCAGCAGTTCGGCGCGGATCGACTCCACCTGCGCCGAGTGCGAGGCGTAGTCCACCGGGACGCGGCGGGCACGCACACCATCCGCCTCGCACGAGGCCAGCAGCTCGTCCAGCGCGGTCGGTTCACCGGAGACGACCACCGACGACGGGCCGTTCACCGC